>JANXNS010000027.1 GCA_025353965.1 Aquihabitans sp. | reverse complement strand
CGAGGCGGGTGATGTTCCCCTCGACAATTTCCTCAACCACGATGTCTGCCTTTGGAAGCCCGGTCTGCGGGACGGCAGACTCCCGGACCGCATCGAGGTTGTCGATCTTCACGGCGAGGGCAGGTCTCGACCCATTGGTGCCCGCCGCGAGCGGCAAGCCCGTGAGCGGGGCAACAGGACCGGGCTCAGGTTGGGTGGTAGTGGGGACCGCCGTGGTGGCCAGCGCAGACGTCGACGTAGTCCGCCCGTCTTTCACCCCGTGGTCGGTCTTGTCGTCGCTGGCACCACCGATGGCAATGGCGAGAGCGAGGACAACCAAGGCCATGACCGCCCCACCGATGATCAGCGCCCGTTTGCGTTTGGGCGTCAGCCGGGGGCCGCTCTGGGCGGAAGCCGGAGCTGGGAGCGAATCGTTCATAAGGAAAGCCTGCTCCTTGAACCGCCGATTTCGGTGGATGGCTACCGCTAGCGCTCGCGCAGTGCGGCGATTCGTTCTTCAAGCGGTGGGTGTACCTCAAAGCGGCGGTTCCGGTTGGCGAACAGACCCTCTGACTCAGTCATGGCGATGGGGGTGGCTAGCCATAGGTGGGCCGCCACCCGAGTTCCGGCGTGGACCACGGTGCTATCCAGTGAGAGCTTCTCCAACGCGGCGATCAACCCCGGCGGGAACCGGGTCATCTCGACGGCAAAAATGTCGGTCCGGACCACCCGGTCTGACGCCAGACCGAGGTGCAGCAACGGGGCCACGAGCGGCGACAGGGCCAACAGTGCAAGCCCGATGCTGCCGAGGTGGGCGGCGTCGCCTCCAGAGCGATCAGAACGGCCGAGCCGGCCGCCGTTCCACCATTTTCCCCGCACACACCAGTCTGCCAGCAGCATCTTGAAACCAACGGTGGTGACCGCCAACGTGCCTGGGGCGGTGTCGCCAGATTTGATTTGGCTGAGTTCGAAGGCCAGAACTGCTTCTAGCTCGACCCGATCGAGCGTGTCGAGCAGCCCAGTCGTGACCGCAACTACGGCGTGCTCCCGGCGACGACCTGCGGCAAATGCGTTGGGGGCGGCGTCGTCGATCACATAGAGACCCGGCTTGGGAAGCCCGCTGGCCACGCACAGACCCTGGACCACGTTGTGCAGCCGGGCGTAGGCCTCAGGGTCGGCGGGGACCGCCCGACCGAGCTTGAGCACCACCGCCGTGGACCGCACCGAGGCAACGAAGAACGCCGCACCAGCCACCAGCAGGCCAACAAGTACCGCGAACAGGCCAAGCCCGAACAGGGCGAGCAGTCCAGCCACCGGTACGGCGATGGCCATCACAAAAACCACAGTGATGATCAGCGAGCGGTGTTTGTTGTGGGCGAGCTGGTCGTGCAATGGGTCCGGCCTCCCGACCGGGCTCGGTCGCCGACGCAGGGCCGGTACCGGAGGAACAGCTTAGGGCGCGGGCTCGGGTGGCCAACGCGACGAGAATCTCAGCCTCGCGGCCGAAGCCGACGCCAACCGCGGGCTTCGGGGGCCGCGGTGGTGACCCGCTCGTAGATCGCTAGGTACAGATCCGCCAGCCGATCCATCGAGAACTCCGTGGCGCGTTGGGAACCGGAAGCAACCAGCTGAGCGCGCAATTCGTCGTCGACCAAAACCCGGTTGAGGGCAGCACCGAGCGCCTCAACATCGCCCGGTGGGACCAAAAGCCCGTCCTGATCCGGGCGGGCCACCAGTCGGTACCCGCTGAGATCAGCGGCCACGATCGCCGTGGTTGACGCCATCGCTTCCAGCAACACGACCCCGAACGATTCACCGCGCAGCGACGGTGCGCAGAACACGTCGGCGGCCCGGAGACGCCTGCGCTTCTCTTCGTCCGACAGGCGGCCCAACCAGTGAATTCTAGGGTCGCCCGCGTACTGAAGCTTGAGCCGCTCCGTGTCGGGACCGTCGGACCCGATCCAGACCTGGACATCCGGCGGCAGCATGGGGACTGCAGCGAGCAAGACGTCCAGTCCCTTGCGCGGTTCGTGACGTCCGAGAAAGAACACGGTGCGACCCTCTGTTGGCCACGGCTCGGCGTCTGCGAAACGGTCAATCTCAATGCCGTTGAACAAGTGCTCGTAGGTCCCGCCGAGGTGTGCCACGGCCAGCGCCTCGGCTTCAGCGGAGACCACCGTCCGCACATCGAGTCGCGACGCGAGCCATTTGAGCGCCGGCGACAAGTACTCATAGGACGCACTGCTACCGGCAGCGTGAAACGTGCCCACCAAGGGGGTCGGCTTGAGCAGGCATGCGGTCATGGTTGCCCCCGGCACCAGCGGCTCATGGAGATGCAAGACGTCGAAACCTTCGTCTCGAACGGCGCGGATCAGCCGCAGCTGGGCCGACGGATCGGGGGCGATCGGAGCGACGGAGCCATTGGCAGCCGTGGGGATCGAATTCCCAAGCGGGGTGACCCAACCGTCGGGCGGCGGGCCGTCTGACGGTGCGAGCACCCGGGTGGGGTGACCCTTGGCCCGAAGGGCGCGCGCCAAACCGAGAACCTGCTCCTGGACACCGCCGGGAACGCTGATGCTGTACGGGCACACGATGCCGATGCGCACGGGCTAGCCCTCCACCGGGTGGTCGCTCGGCCAGTTGGGTTGCAACAGGTGCCACTGCTCGGGGGCGCGGCGGATGAGCCCCTCGAGTTCGGTGGCGAGGACCTGCGTGACCCGCTCAACGTCGGCACGGAACTTGCCCTGGCGGCTCGTGTCTATCGGCGGGTTGGCAATGCCCTGGTGGTGCATCCCGTCGAAGTACACCGTGGACGCAATGAGCGCAGCGCCGGATCGCAGCGCAATGGTGGCCGGGCCCGCCGGCAAGGTGGTCCGCTCGCCGAAGAACTCCACCTCGATACCACCACCGGACACGTCCCGGTCGCAAAGCAGGGTGAGGATCCGGTTGGAGGTGAGGGCGGCCGCGGCCGCGGCGCCAGCCGAGGGACCGAGCGGAATAATTTCCATGCCGAGGTCCTCGCGAAGCTCGGTGAACCAGGCCGCCAACTCAGGGGGTTCGACCGCTTCCACCACCGTGCTCACGGGGATCTTCTGGACCTCCGTGGTCCAGAAGCCAGCCCATTCCCAGGCGCCGAGGTGAGGCATGGCCAACACCACGCCGGTGCCGGCATCTATGGCCGCTCGAATGTGCTCGAAGCCCTGGCCGGTAAAGCCAGCATCCAGCTCGGCGGCCGACGTGCCCGGTAGCCGGAACGACTCCATCCAGTAGTGGGCGTAGGAGGCAAACGTGTTGCGAACCGCACGATCAAGCTGGGCGGGCGTGAGTTCCGGTCGCACCCGAAGCTGGTGGCAGCGAACCATCTCCGAACGCCCGGCCATGAGCCGCGCCGCAGCGACACCGCCGACGCGCGAAAGCGGGAGAATGGCGGCCTCAGGGAGAACGCGAGCGAACGCACTTCCGGCCCGATAGGCGGCATAGGCCGGGTTGGGCAGCACGGAAGGCGTCAGAGCGGCGGGCGGAGCTGTGTCCGCCGACGGACCTGGCGCTGGGTGGAGCGGGCAACGCGGCGATCCTGCGCCCGGCTACGTGCTCGGGCGCCGACGGGGGTCCGGCGAGCGGCGACGGGCACCTCGTGGGTGGCTTGCTTCCATACCTTGATGAACCGCTGAGCGGCCGTGATCAAGGTGAGCGCCAACATGATCCACAGAATCGGAACCAACAGTTGGTTGAACAACAGGCCCAGGCCGAGCGCGACCAGCCGCTCGGCCCGTTCCATGAGGCCGCCCTTGGCGTCGTAGCCGAGGGCCTCGGCCTTGGCCCGCTCGTAGGAGATCAGTATGGAGGCGCCCATGACAGCCATGGGCAGGACGGCGATCCGCCCGGGCTGCGTAGTCGACAAATACCAGGCCACCCCCATGAAGAGAACGGCATCGGTGAAACGGTCTGCGGTGGAGTCAAAGAACGCCCCACGAGGTGAAGCGGTGCCAGAGGCTTTGGCCACGGCTCCGTCCAGCACGTCGGGCAGGGCCGCCAGAACGAGGAGGAGTAGGCCCAGGCGCAGGGCGCCGTTGCCGATAGCGATGGCCGCGCCACAGGCCATGAGGATGCCGAGCACGGTGAGTTGGTCTGCTGTGATGCCGGTGCGCTTGAGCTGCTGCCCGATGGGTTTCAGGGTGCGCTCAGAGTTGGCCCGGAAGCGGCCGTCGAACATGGTGTCTCCTCAGGGAGGCGTTGGAGTGCTTGCAGAAGTTAGCACCCGGGGGTTGTACCCGGGGTCTTACCCTGCCGACTCAGTGTTCACGCCTACGGCTTCAGTGTCCACGGTTTCTCCGTCATGCGCCCCAGATCGGCCGAGCTCTCCGTCGAGGTCGCTCCAGTCTTCGGGGTTGTCTTCGGTGAACCACGAGACGATTTCCCCGTCCACTCCGTCGACCAGCACGAGGCCACGTCGGGTCGGGGGGTTCTCCGCTGAGTAGAGCAGGATCCGCCAGGTCGGTCGGCTGCGCAGGCCCCGCCAGCCCAGCTGAGCGGAGGCGTGCCCGACGGGGAACCCGACCCGCTCGGTCGCTCCAACCAGGGCATCTCGCTCGTCCACATCAAGGTTCCACCCGGCGACGAGGTGGTAGCCGCCGATCAGGAACATGGCGATTCCGGCGGCGAGCGTGCCGTTGTTGACCAGCACCGCTTCTGTCCCTCGGTTCACCAGCCAAGCAAGGGTGCAGGCCGCGCCAATGGCCAGATAGAGGTAGCCCGGTACCCGGCGGCGGTTGTTGTTCGGGAAGACGTACGGCCCGACGAATTCGGAAATGTCGAGGTCGTCCGGCAGGGCATCGCGAATGTCGGCGTCGCTGTTCACCGCTTCGATCGTCTGCTCTTCGTCATCAGCCACGAGGTCGACGGTAGCGGCGGCCTCCGCAGGCTCCCCAACTCAGACCGCGGGAGGCCACGCCTCGCGTAGTTTCTGCCAACTGACCGCCAACGGCTCGGGAAGCACGCGGGTCTCGGCCACGGTGGTCAGGAAGTTGGTATCGCCGGACCAACGCGGCAGACAGTGGACGTGCAGATGGTCCGGAACGCCCGCACCCGCACCCGCACCGAGGTTGATGCCCACGTTCACACCGTCGGGCCGGTAGGCCGCTCGGATAGTGGCCACCGCGGTCCGTACCCCCAGCCACAGCTCAGTTGACTCGCCGTCGGTCAGTTCTCCAAGGTCCGCCACGGCCCGTTTGGGCAAAACCATGAGGTGACCGGAGCCATAGGGGTAGGCGTTGAGTAGGGCGAAACAACTGCTGCCTCGCCACAGAATGTGGGTTTCCTCGTCGGGTAGGCCCGAGGCGAAGATGCGCTCAAAGATGGAGCGGCCGTCTTGATCAGGCCGAATCTCCGCCGAGTCGCTGGTGATGCGCTCGATGTAGGTGCTGCGCCATCCCGCCCAAAGGTGGGCGAGGCCGGGGGTCGGTCCCCCACCGGCGGCCGCGACGGTGGTGGGCCCGGTCATCGGGTCAGGTTGGCTTGGTCGTCCACTTCGTCCAGCACTCGCTGGGCAAACTCGTCTAGCCCGACGCCGCGGTCCACCTCTCCCCCGCGCGGGTTCACTCCCACGGTGCGGGCGGCAACGTCGTCGTCTCCGACCACCAAGACGTAGGGCAGTTTCTCGTTCTTGGCTTTGCGGATGCGATTGCCGAGTTTCTCGGTGGCATCGATCACGTCGACCCGAATACCCAGCGCGTTGAGTTCGCCGGCTACCTCATCTGCGTAGGGCTGGTGGTCGTCGCGCACCGGCAGGACCCGGACCTGCACGGGCGCCAACCAGGTGGGGAACGCCCCGGCGTAATGCTCCAAGAGCACGCCGAAAAACCGTTCGATAGACCCGAATAGGGCGCGGTGCAACATGACCGGCTGGTGGCGGGCGCCGTCGTCGCCCACGTATTCGAGGTGGAAACGTTCGGGCAGATTGAAGTCGTACTGAATGGTGGACAGCTGCCAACTCCGGCCAATGGCGTCCTTGACCTTCACGTCGATCTTGGGCCCGTAGAAGGCACCGCCGCCTTCATCCACCTCGTAAGCCAGGCCTTCGGCCTCCAGCGCAGCCCGCAGGGCCGCGATGGCGTCGTTCCAGCCCTCATCGGTACCGACCGATTTCTCCGGCGGCCGGGTGGACAGCTTGGCTTCGAAATCGTCGAACCCGAACGCCCGCAGAACCGACAGCACAAAGCCCAGCAGGCTCCGGATCTCTTCGTGGGCCTGTGCCGGGGTGCAGTAGATGTGGCTGTCATCTTGGGTGAAGCCGCGGATCCGCATGAGGCCGTGGAGGGTGCCGGACTTCTCGTAGCGGTAGACGGTGCCCAGCTCGAACAGGCGGAGCGGGAGCTCGCGGTAGGAACGCTGGCGCGCTCCATAAATAAGGTTGTGCCCCGGGCAGTTCATGGGCTTTGGGTAGTAGACGCCGTTGTCCATTTCCATGGGCGGATACATGCCATCGGCGTAGAAATCCAGGTGGCCCGAGGTCTCGAACAGCTTCCCGTTAGAGATGTTCGGCGTGTAGACGAACTCGTAGCCACCCTTGGCGTGACGGTCGCGGGAGTAGTCCTCCATGAGCTTGCGGATGATGCCGCCCTTGGGATGCCACACCGCTAACCCGCCGCCCAGTTCTTCCGGGAAGCTGAGCAGATCAAGCTCGGTGGCCAGCTTGCGATGGTCTCGCTTGGCGGCTTCTTCCAGTTGGACCAGATGATCTTCCAGATCCTTTTTGGAGGCCCATGCGGTGCCGTAGACCCGCTGGAGCATGGGGTTTTTCTCGTCGCCACGCCAGTAGGCACCGGCCACCCGCATGAGTTTGAAATGGCCGAGGAAGCTCTTGGTATCGGGCACGTGGGGGCCGCGGCAGAGGTCTACAAAGCCGGGGTAGCCCACGAACGCGGGCAGGGCCCACGGCTGAATGGGCGGATTTTCGTACGTGCGGACCAGCCCGGCAGCGGTGGCCGAGGAGAGGTCATCCGCCTCGCCATCGATGATTTCCAGCTTGAACTTGTGACCGGCGAACACCTCGCGGGCGCGTTCGTTGGAGAGTTCGTCACGAACGAACGGTTGGGCTTGGGCCAAGATCTCGCGCATGCGCGCCTCGATCCGCTCAAGGTCTTCCGGCACGAAGGTGCCGGGCTTGCCGTCCGGCCCGGCGGGCAACTCAAAGTCGTAATAGAACCCGTTTTCTACGGGCGGGCCAATGGCAAAGGTTGCCCCCGGAAACAGTTCCAACACTGCTTGGGCCATCACGTGGGTGGTGGAGTGGCGGATGGTGAACAGGCCGCGGTCGGACGTGGTGGTGAATATCTCAACGGTGTCACCGTCGGCCAGTTCCCAGACCAGGTCCCGCTCGACGCCGTTGACCCCGCCGATGACCGCGGCTTTGGCCAGCCCTCGGCCGATGCTCGCCGCTAAACCACCGACCGTTGTGCCTTCCGGGACCGATCGCTCGGAACCGTCGGGCAGCTTGATGAGGAGGTCGGGCATGGCCTGATCGTAGGCGTCAGACCTTGCGGCGAACGGGGCGCTTAAGTACGTCGGCGGACGACCGTGTGTCTGTTGCCTTTACGAACTCGCTCTCGTCATCCGGAAGGACCGAGCTGGCGCGGGCCGGGCCCTGACCGTTGGCAGGGGCCGACAAGCCCTTGACCGCAACAGCCGTGACACCCACCCCAGCGGGGACTTCGGTCTGGCTCTTCTTCTTGGCGGCGTATTCGTTGACGTAGACCTGGCCCGACAGTTCACGAATGGCAAACATCACATCGTCGATGATCTGGCGGAGTACGAGGTGATCCTGCGATCGACCGAGATAGCGGTCGATCGTGATTGGTTCGCCGAAACGGATGGTGACCGGGAGCCGCAGTTTGGGAAACTTGGCCTCTGGCGACATGACATCTCGGGCTCCGGAGATCCCAATGGGGATGATCGGCACCTCGGCCCGCAGCGCCAAGCGCGCCGGACCCGTGTGACCTCGGTAGAGCCTGCCGTCTCGACTGCGGGTGCCTTCGGGGTAGATCCCGAACAACTCGCCCTTGCGCAGGACCCGTTCGGCGGCGGCCAGCGCCCGTTCGGCGGCATCGCCACCCTCACGGTCGATCGGAATCATGCCCAGCGCGGGAAAGATGTGCTTGGTCTTCCAACTGTCCATGTATTCCGCTTTACCCACGTAGGTGACCCGGCGGGGCAGCACGGCGGGCACGAAGAATGAGTCCAACACCGAGGTGTGGTTGGGGCAAAGGATGGCGCCACCGGTGGCGGGAATGTTGTCCAGGCCTTGAAGGTCGAACTTCCAGGACGCGCGGAACAAAGGCGTGAGGAGGGCCTTGGCGACCGGATACAGCTTGCCGACGTCATCTGTCGCCATGGGTCGAATCATGCCCTACTGGCGAGGAGGCCGTGTGCCGTTCGGGCGGACCCGTCAGGGAACAGGCCCAGAAGCCACGTCAGCGGAATCAGGCGGTGAGATCGAGGCCCAGGAGGGCCGCCGCCTGCGAGACGCCGACACCAGCCGAGGCGGCGGCATCTATGGCGGCTACGGCGGCGGGCGTGTCGAGGTCGTCGTCGAGCGCAATGCGGGCCTCGAGCAGGCCACCATCACCCGGTCCAGACGCGATCCATGCCTCCAAACGGGCGGCCGCAGTGGGCATGATCGTGTCGTTCCACTCCCAAGGCGTCCGGTAATGATGGGCGTGAGCGGCCAGACGAATGGCCCGGGTGTCCCACTCCTTGCGAAGTTCGCTGACAAACACCAAGTTCCCGAGGGACTTGGACATTTTCTCCCCGTCCATGCGGACCATGGCCTGGTGCATCCAGTGGCGGACGAACGGTTCGCCCGTTGCAGCCTCGGATTGCGCCGACTCGCACTCGTGGTGCGGGAAGATCAGGTCACTGCCGCCGCCGTGAAGGTCGATGGTGGTCCCGAGTTCCCGAAGGGCGAGGGCTGAACACTCGATGTGCCAGCCGGGTCGGCCGGGGCCCCACAAGGATTCCCAGAACGGCTCATCCGGTGCGGACGGTTGCCACAGGATGAAGTCCAGAGGATCACGCTTATTGGGGTCGTCCGGGTTTCCGCCTCGTTCGGCGGCCAGGCGGAGCATGTCTTCTCGGTCGCAGTTGCTGATCTCGCCGAAACGCTCCCAGGAGCCCACGTCGAAGTAGACCGCGCCACCGGCGGTGTAAGCGTGGCCACGGTCCAGCACCATGCCGATGAACCCGCGGATGTCGGCAATGGCGGATGTGGCGCGTGGCTCGCTCCAGCTGGGGAGCATGCCGAGCGCCTGGACGTCGTCGTCGAAGCGGGCAATCTCGCCGGCGGCCAGGTCGAGATAGTGGACGCCGAGCTCACGGGCCTTGTCGAGCAGGCTGTCGTCCACGTCGGTGATGTTGCGCACGCATTTGGTGTCGTGGCCGCGATCACGCAGACGACGCTGCAACACGTCATAGGTGAGGTACGTGGCTGCGTGGCCGAAGTGGGTGGCATCGTACGGGGTGATCCCGCACGTGTACATGGTGACTACTTCGCCGGGCTCGAACGGCACGACCGCCTGCTTGGCCGTGTCGTAGAGCCGCATGGAGCCCGCGGGCTGGAGCGGATCCGCGCTCACGCGTCGTCGGCCGCGATGTCTGAGTCGGCGACGGTGGCAACCAGGGGGCTGGGCGAGCCGTGCTTGATCTCCGGGATGCCGGTGAACTTCACCGCCACCCGAGTCTTGTAATGCACGTTGAGCTGGAGCAGGACCGCAGTGAACGACTCGATCGGGGTGGCCTGCGAGAGACCCCCCGCGTCCAGCGGGCGCAGGTTCGGGATGGACCAGACGATCTCTGAGGTGATCTGCGTTGCCCGGGGGTAATCCGAGCAGATCAACACGTCTGACTCAATCGGGTGGTCGAGGTCGCCAAGTTCCTTGGCGGGCACGTGGTGGAACCCGGCGGCCACCTGACACGACGGCACTGCCGCTTGGACGGTGGCGGCCACCGAACCGCGGGGCGGTACCAGCGGCTGAAATTCTTTGCCGGTCCGGGTGAGGGCGTTGGCCATGCAGATGACCACCTTGCCTGCGAGCAGGTCCGCCACCGACGTTGCGGTGCCATAGGCGCCGTCCCACGGCGTGGCGATGACCACCACCTCGGCTGCTGCCGCGGCCGGATTGTCTCCGGCCACGATCCGAAGATCTCGACCCTTCCACTCCGCTTGGAGCTTGTCGACCACCTCCATCGCCCGATATTTCGACCGTGAGCCGATGATGGCTTCGTGGCCCACCGATGCCAGCCGGGCGGCTAGCGCACTGCCAGCGGGGCCGGTTCCTCCGAGGATGCCGATTTGCACAGGCGACACCCTACGTGCGCGTCCGGGTGTTCCGGCAACCTTGGTCCCTTCGGCACCTCTACCGGTGCTCCTCCGATACGTTCGCCGAGTGCCTGAGCATCACCCATCCCCCGTTTTGGACCTGCAGGG
>JANXNS010000239.1 GCA_025353965.1 Aquihabitans sp. | reverse complement strand
GTCCAGCCCCGCAGCCCGGTCGACAGATCAGTGCGAAGGCACCCGAAGGGCCCAGTTGCATTGCGGGTCAGACCGAGACGACGCTGGACTCAACCAGCATGACCAACGGGGCTGGACACGCCCACCATGACCTAACTGTTGCATTAAGGGACTCTTGTCGGTGCCACCGATGGTCATGAAATCAGGCGACTACGCCCGCCAACATTCGGGTAGTACTGCCCTGAGTACGACGTCGTCGGTTCAATGCCCAGGAGCGATCCCTCATGGAAATCAGCCTTCAGTGCCCAGCGTGTGACGGGGCCGCAGTTTTTCGCTCACGTGCCCTCGGATCGCGGGGACGCCTCGTCGGCCGCTGCACCCAATGCTCCTCGGCTTACAGCCTGCACGGCGGCCAACTGTCAGAAATCGACAGAAAGCACTACCGGCCCCTAAGGATCGGGCACCGGGTTGCGAGGTTTGGTCGCGGGGGCCAGCGAACCCCAGAACCGGCGACATCGGTCCGCCAATCCACCGCAAAGCCTCCGTTCCTCGGGAAGGCCACGGCTCCCGACCGGCTAGTGCTTGAGGAGTTCGCGTGACCTCAACCGGTACCCCCGACGACGATGCAGAAGACGGCCAGAGCGCCGCGCCGGTATCTGACCCCGGTGGGGACTCGGACCCCGCCACCAACGACGACGAAGCTCGGAAATGACCCGTCCGGCTGGCTCGGGGACGCCACTAGGCGGAGCGGCTAGTCGCCCTCGGAAGTTGGCGTCAGCACCGGCCGCAGCGCACCGCAACGGCAAAAGCGGTGAGTCATCGTGCATCGTCCTCGCCGTTGAAGAGGCGTCAGCAGCGACCGCACGGTCGTTCGTGGCCGCGACGATCAGGTCTTGGGGCCTACACGTTGATGAAGATGTCACCTTGTTGACCAGTGAGGCAGTCACCAACTCCGTCGAGCACGCCGACACCGCCAACGTCGTGTTGACCGTCCGCCATGTGGGCGGCCGAGCCCGCGTCGAGGTTCAAGACGACGATCCAGCCCTGCCCGTGCGGATGCCACCGGACCCGTGGCGAGCCGGCGGCATGGGGGTCGCTCTGATCCAATCGCTCTCAAAAGCCTGGGGAGTTGAGGAAATTCTTGGTGACGGAAAGCGCCTCTGGTTTGAGGTCGAATTGTGACCGCCACCGGCACCTGTCCATGGCCATGAGAAAGTCTCCGTTGGTGGCCGCGGCCGCGTCGAAGGTTCTGCATGAAGGCGTGGCCTCGGATGATCACGCTGGCGGTCCGGTCCGTTTGCAGTCCGCGCATTGGGCGAAGCCTGGCCTTGAGCCTGCCGTGGTCGTTCTCGACCCGGTTGTTGGCGTACTGGGTGGTGTCGCGCTTCTTAGAGACGTACACGTCGATGACGTGGTCGACCTCGATCCCGTGCTCAGCGAGGATCTCTTCGAGGTCCCGATATGACAGCCCGAAGCGCAGATACCAGCGCACCGCCAACAAGAACACCTCCGGCGGGAACCCGAACCCAGCAAACGACGCCAACCCGGTCTGGATGATCGGGCACGACCGGCGGCGCTTCATCCGACCAGCCTCGCCCCGCCGGGCGACGACTCTCAACGCAACAGATCCCCGGGAGTATCAGTGCCAGTAGCAGTCGAGTTACTGCTTCGACCGCACGACGACGACTGGGCAGTGGGCTTGGTGCACACAGGCAGAGCTAACGGATCCGAGCATGCGGTCGATGACATGTTGGCTGGCCCCGACGACCAAAAGGTCGGCGGAGCTTGAGACGTGGACGAGTCCGTGGTGGGCTGACTCGCCGAATATGACGGTGAGTTCCGGCTCGATGGAGGAACCGGTCTCGGCCTTCACCGCGTCGACGATCGCTTTCAGCTTCGCCGTTGCCGTGTCCTGGTCAAAGGAGTCGTTTTCGAGGTATACGTACACTGCCTCGAGGGACGCTTGTTTCACGTCTGCTTCGCGTAGTGCCCAGGTGATCGCCGCCCTCGAGCCTGCTGTGTCATCGACGCCGACAACGATGTGCTCGGTCATGGGTGCTCCTCTTGGTGTTCGGGTCGCCGTTGTCCCGAACCTAGGAAAGGTTCTGCAAGCGGGTGGTGTGTTCCGGGTTAGATCACGGCCAGAACTTCGCGTGTTCAGCCTGACGGGTGACCGGCTCAGACGCCCGCAGCCACCAACACATAGTCGGTGGCGAAGCCCAGGGCGAGCCCGACCACCAGGCCCCACATGAGCACCTCGGGCTGCGCCATGCGATGGGCCACCTTCAACAGCTGCACGATCACGTAGAGGATCGAGCCCGCGGCGAGGGCGAGGAAGGCCAGAAACAGGGTGTCGTTGACGAACGAGTGGCCCACCACCGTGCCCAGAAACGTGGGCCCGCCGCCGATGATGCCCATGACGGCGAGGAACGCCCAGCTCGGCCGCTCGTCGCCGGATGCGAACGGCGCCACGATGCCGAAGCCCTCGGTGCCGTTGTGAAGCGCGAAGCCCACGATGAGCACCGAGGCCAGGCTGATCTCGCCGCTGGCGGCCGACTGGCCGATGGCCAGGCCCTCGGAGAAGTTGTGGAGCCCTATCCCGAGCGCCACGAACAGGGCCAGCCGCTTGGCATCCGACAGGCCGTGGATCCGCCGCAGCCCCGTCGCTGGTGAGGCGCCCTGGTGGTCGGCGAGGGCGGCGCGCTGCCCGGCCATCCAGCGGTCGTAGCGCACCAGCGACAGCGCGCCCATCGTCACCCCTACCGCGAACACCGCCGCTAGGCCGGAGAAGCGGAGCCAGGTGCCGTGGCCGGCCTGCGCGTCGAGGAGCGCCGTCTCGACCGGCTCGTTGGCATGGGCCAGCACGTCGAACAGAAGGAACACCAAGATCCCGATGGCCATGGCGTTGAGGGCGGCGCGGGTGCGGGGCATGGCGTTGCGTAGCCGGCCCAGCGGAAGCCCGAGGAAGATTGTGGAGCCAGCGATGGCGGCGAGCAGGAAGAGCTTCGTGGTCGACATTGGGTTGACTCTCCTCCTGCGACGGGGTCGTAGACCGGATCGAAGATGTTAGGAGTACCTACCAGAAGGTTCAAATTCGCCAATAGCGACGTCCGGCCGAAGCTACGGCGATGGCACTATGAGGGCGATCTTGCCCTTCGCTCGGCCGGATTCGCTCAAGGCGTGAGCGCGCTGAACATCTTGAAGGGCGAACTCCGCACCAACGATCGGACGAACTTGTCCGCTGTCTACGAGTGCCGTCAATCCGTTGAGAGCCGCGACGTTCGGGCCGATGAACAAGTACGAACAACGAAGGCCACGCTCGCGGGCCTGGTCTTCCGACGGCTGACTGACGATGGAGATCAGGATCCCACCTGCGGCCAGGACCGGCCACGAATCGTCTTGGGTCGCGCCGCCGATGGTGTCGAACACAACATCGATATCTTTGGCGGCGTCTTGCAGATCCTGAGCTTTGTAGTCGACGAACTCGTCGACACCGAGGGATTCGACCAGGCCTCGGTTTGTTGCCGATGCTGTGCCAATCACGTAGGCATTGCGTGATTTCGCTATCTGGACGGCAAGTGACCCGACACCACCTGATGCCGCATGGACAAGTACGCGCTGGCCCTCGGTGACGCCGCCGAGCGTCACCATTGCTTCCCACGCAGTGATACCAGCCAGCGGCAGTGTCCCTGCTTGAAGATGTGAAATGGACTTCGGCTTCAGTGCGACTTCGTTCTCGCGAACAGCGACGTACTCGGCGTAGGTTCCGTCTCGGGCGATGTCAGGTCGTGAGTAGACCTCATCACCAATTTTGAAAGTTTTGGCGTTACGGCCAGCGGCGTGCACAACACCAGACACGTCCCACCCGGGAATGAAGGGAAGGGTATACGGGATCATCTCCTTCAGATGGCCTTCCCGAATCTTCCAATCAACCGGATTGACCGACGTGCCAAGCACACGGATCACCACATCGTCGTCACCGCAGACCGGTTCAGGTGCGTCTTCATAACGGAGCACGTCGGCATTGCCGTACTCGTGGACGCGCACTGCTTTCATAGGAGTCTCCCTTGTTGTTTCGTACGTACCCGCGGCCGGTCACGTGGCGAGCATCACGCCGGAGCGTCGATCGACCGGACCCGAACGAGTTTCTTGTTCACGAACTCGTGGATGCCTGCTGCCGACAGTTCGCGTCCGTACCCCGATGTCTTGATGCCACCGAATGGGAGATCTGCGGCGGTCCACGTGGGGTGGTTGATGAAGACCATGCCGCTCTCGATGCGACTAGCCAGCCGTTCCCCGCGCTGAGCATCTTCGGTGAAGATGGAGCAGCCGAGTCCGAACTCCGAATCGTTCGCGAGCCGTATCGCGTCGTCGTCG
This sequence comes from Aquihabitans sp., assembly GCA_025353965.1. Lineage (GTDB taxonomy): Bacteria > Actinomycetota > Acidimicrobiia > Acidimicrobiales > Iamiaceae > Aquihabitans. The sequence goes on along the minus strand of JANXNS010000239.1, from coordinate 2,053 downwards.
TCCTCGGCCAGGAAGAACAGGGCGACTGGACCGAAGAACTCTTGGCCGTACGCCGGGTTATCGGGCGTTATGTCGGTCAGGATCGTCGGTGCGAAGAACGATCCCTGCCGGTCCAATCGCTTCCCACCGGTGATGACTGTTGCGCCGGCCTCGACTGCGGTATTGACCTGTTCTTCAAGGGCGATCAGCGCTGCTTCACTCGAGAGCGGCCCGAGAGTTGTGGCGCCGTCCATTGGGTCGCCGGGCTCCAGCCGTGACATGGCGTCAGTGAAGTGTTCAAGAAAGCTATCGGCGAGCGAGGCATCCACGATGAAGCGCTTCCCGGCCACACAGCTCTGGCCGTTGTTGTTCATCTTGGCCACCATCGCCCATTTCAGCGTCTTGTCGACGTCCGCATCGCCCAGAACTATGAATGGGTCGCTCCCACCCAGTTCCATCGTGGACTTCTTAAGGTTCTGACCGGCTCGAGCAGCGACGCTCTTACCTGCACCGGAACTTCCGGTGAGGGCAACGCCCTTGATTCGCGAATCATCAATCATGGCGTTCACCTGTTCGTAGGACAGGAACAGGTTGGTGTAGAGACCAGAAGGCGCTCCGGCCTGGCGCCACAAATCCTCGAAGGCGAGGGCACATTGGGGGACGCTGCCCGAATGTTTCACCATCACCACGTTTCCGGCCATCAGGTTTGGTGCAGCGAATCGGGCGAGTTGGTAGTACGGGAAATTCCAGGGCTGCACCCCGAACAGAATGCCGAGCGGGCTACTTTCAACGCGAGCGGTTCCGTCGGCGACCTCAATCGTTTCGTTCACCAAGAAACGTTCGGCGTTTTTTGCGTAGTACGCCAAGATGCTGGCGCTCAGTAGCACCTCACCTTGCGCTTGGGCGTAGAGCTTCCCCATCTCCAAAGTCGCCAAGCGGGCCAGCTCGTCTACCTGGGACTCCATGAGAGACGCAGCCTTCGCGACAATCTCGGAGCGCTGTGCGAACCCAAAGTTTCGCCACGTTCGCAGGCACGCATCCGCCTGCCGTATCGCGATGTCCAGATCGGTGGCAGCGATCTCGTCGAACCCCTGCAGGGTCTCGCCGGTCGCTGGGTTCACAGTCTGGTAGCTCATCAGCCTTCCGGTGCCCCACAAGCGTTGAGTTCATACATCCAGACCGGAGCGCCGGGCGAGTGGGCGTCACCAGTAGTGGCGGCGACCGCCTACTTGGCGCCCAGTGCTGCCGAGCAGCAACAGGCGTGATTACTCTTTTCAGTTTGGCCGCTACCCCGGTTAGGACGGCTCAGTGCTCATCATCAGGGGCTCGCCGTGGCGGCACTAGAGCACTTCGGCACCCATGCACAAGATCAGCTCGGCGCTTGCTGCCCGCCAGATGATGTCGGGTCCTAAGCCCCTAGCCAGCATCCCCGGCCCGGCCTAGCGTCTGCAACAGCGCCTGTTGTGGGCGCGGTTGTCAAACGAACGGAGTCCGTCATGGACGAAAACACCGATGAAGCCAAGGGAAAGATTCGTGGGACACGAATCCGCCGGGCGTGCGCCGTGATCGCCGCGTTCAGCCTCGGAGCCGCCGTCCTCGGGAGCGGGAGCGCGAGCGCGGCTCAAGCACCGGTCGGTCTCGGCACCTCACGAAGCTTCGCCGTGCTCGCCGGCTCGGAGGTAACCAACACGGGGCCATCGTCGATCAGCGGCGACATCGGATTGAGCCCGGGCACCTCCGTCACCGGCTTCCCACCGGGTCAGCAGGTCAGCGGCACCACTCATAAGGCCGATGCGGTCGCCAGCCAGGCTCAAATCGATATGACGACTGCGTACAACGACGCAGCGGGACGCACGCCCTTCGCGACAGTGGCCACCGAGCTTGGCGGCACCACCCTGGTCCCCGGCGTCTACCGCGGGGCAACGCTCGGTATCACTGGCACCTTGACCCTCGACGCCAAAGGCGACCCCAACGCGGTCTTCATCTTCCAAGCCGGATCGACCCTGATCACCGCGTCGGGAAGCCGAGTGACCCTTATCAACGGTGCCAGCCCATGCAACGTGTTCTGGCAGGT
>JANXNS010000204.1 GCA_025353965.1 Aquihabitans sp. | reverse complement strand
TGCTGAAGCCGCCAACGTGCACGGCATTCTGGGTCCGCCGCTCCCCGACGGCGGCGGCGCTGCCCCCGCCAGGATCGTAACGGGACACCCGCTACAGGGGATCTGGATCGACCGGAGCTGACCTCACAACAGTTATCTAGGCCGATAGGACAACGCGCCTCCCTGACGACAGCTATGGTCTCGGTCACCCCGCATGCCCGCAGTCACATGCGCCGGTCTGCCGGGGTCTCACGGAGCACCAATCAAGGGGACAGCATGCAAACTCGACCTAGGGCAACATCACGCCCGGCAGCGGCCTTCGTGGCCGGCCTACTAGCCGTGAGCCTTCTCGCCACCGCCTGCGGCGGGGCCAGTGGGGGTGCCAAGAAGAAGCCTCAAAACTTCACCGCCAGGGGCCTCAATAAGGAGGCTGGCGAGTCCGGGCTCGACAAGGCGGGCAAGCCCAAGCGTGGCGGCAAGCTGATCTATGCCCTCGAGGCTGATACCAACGGCGGCTTCTGCCTTCCCGAGAGCCAGCTGGCCATTTCTGGGATGATGGTGGTTCGAGCGGTTTACGACACGCTCACCGTTCCCAACGCCAAGGGCGACTACGTCCCCTACTTGGCGAAGGACATCACCCATAACACCGACTACACCGAGTGGAGCATCAAGCTCCGCGACGGCATCAAGTTCCACGATGGCTCGCCGCTCACCGCACAGGTCGTCAAGAACAACATCGACGCCTACCGTGGTACCTACCCCGGCCGAGCACCGTTGCTCTTTCTGTTCGTCCTCAAAAACATCAAGAGCACCGAGGTCGTTGATCCCCTCACCGTGAAGGTCACCACTACCAAGCCGTGGGTCGCCTTCCCGTCTTACCTGTACAGCTCCTCCCGCTTCGGAATGATGGCGCAGGCCCAACTGGACGACAAAACCTCCTGTGGTACCAAGCCCATCGGGACCGGCCCCTTCAAGTTCGTGAGCTGGACGCCCAACCAGAAGTTCGTCACCAAGCGCAACCCCGACTACTGGCAGATCGCCCCGGACGGCAAGCCGTATCCATACGCCGACTCGTTGGAGTTCCGCCCGGTCACCGACAGCCAGGTCCGTAACCAGGCCCTCGAAGCCGGCGACGTCAACATCATGCACACCAGCAACGCCGACGACATCGGCAACAAGCTGCTGAAGCTTCGCGACGGCGGCAAGGCCAACATGTTTGTGTCCGAGGGAAGTGGCGAGGTGGCGTTCATTCAGATGAACCAGACCAGGGCACCGTTCGACGACATCCGGATCCGTCAGGCCCTAGCCATGGGTGCCGATCGTGCAGAGATAAACCGAGTCCAAAACGACGGGCTGCCGACCGTCGCTAGCGGACCGTTTGCCCCGGACTCGGTTGCGTACTTGAAAGATGCCGGGTTCCCGAGATTCAATGCCGCGAAGGCAAAGGCTCTGGTGAAGGCCTACGTCGCCGGCGGCGGGAAAGCAGAATTCACACTCACCAGTGGAGCCGATGCCAGCACCAAACGGCTGGCCGAGCTGATCCAGCAACGGGCCCAAATCGCTGGTATGAAAGTCAAGATTGTCCTGCGGGATCAGGCTGCCATCATCAACGATGCCATCGGCAAGAAGTACCAGGCCATGTTGTTCCGCAACTATCCCGGCGGTGATCCCGACGCCAACTACGTGTGGTGGTACAGCGGTACGACCATCGCTGGAAAGTTCTCCCCGAACCTGGTCAACTTTGCGGGGATCAACGATCCCAAGGTCGACAGCTTGCTAGACGAAGGCCGCAGCGAGCCCGATCCGGCTAAGCGCAAGGCCATCTACCAGGACCTGAACCGGGAAATGGCTAGCAAGGTCCACGGCCTATGGTCGTGGTACACGCCCTGGGCCATCGTCGAGAGCGCCAACGTGCACGGCATCCTTGGCCCGCCGCTCCCCGGAGCAGATGCCAGCAAGCCCAGCTCGGCGACCGATGAGCGGTTCAAGCCGAACCTTGGGCTGGCCACTGGCCACTCATTGCTGGGGCTTTGGATCTCCTAGAACCACCCAGCTGCCCCCCACTCCTATCCCCCGTCCCGTTGTACCGGCATCGATCCGGTCCGTAGAAGGAACCAACCGATGCTGAACCTGGGCCGGAAGTTATTGCAGCTCGCGGTGGTGTTCGTGGTCGTCACGTTCTTCACCGTGTGTCTCATGTCCTTGGTGCCGGGGAAACCGGAGAACGTGGTCATCCCGTTCGACGCTTCCCCGGGCCAGAAGATCACCAAGGAATTTCGGTCCGAGAACAACCTCGACAGACCTCTCCCCGTCCGCTGGGCCAAGTGGGCGGGGAAGTTTGTCACCGGGGACATGGGCTACCTCTACAGCTCAACGGACAAGACGCCGGTCAGTACTGGCGTCAAGAAGGCCGCACCGGTGTCGATCCTGCTGATCAGCTATTCGCAGATCTTCTCGTTACTGGTCGCTATTCCGCTAGCAGTGTTGGCCGCCTACCGATCCGGTCGGCGGGTCGACAAGTTCCTCAATGCACTGATGTTCGGCTTCATATCGTTGCCAAACTTCGCCATCGCGCTCACCTTGAGCTATTTCCTCGGGGTAAAGCTGGGACTGGTGCCGACCCAGGGGTACACCGGCCCGACGGAAAACCTGGTGGCCCACTTCAAGTCCATGGTGGTCCCGGTGCTGGCGCTCTCGTTGGGCCAGGTCGCCATCTATATGCGACTCCTTCGCTCGGACCTGGTGGCCACCCTGCAAGAGGACTTCATCCTGATGGCGAAGTCCAAGGGGATCTCGAATGGCCGAGTGCTGTGGCGTCATGCGCTTCGGCCGTCCAGCCTGACCCTGCTCACCGTGGCCGGCCTCAGTATCGGCACGGCCATTGGTGGCACCCTGGTGGTCGAGTACTTGCTCGGCATCCCGGGGCTGGGCCTGCTCGTCGGCAATGCCATCTTTGCCCGGCAATACGTGCAGCTTCAGAGCCTGGTCGCCGTGATTGCCATCTCGTTCGTGTTGATCAACTTCCTGATCGACTACCTCTACACCGTCCTTGACCCTCGTATCCGGGAACGCAGCACATGACCCTTCTTCCTGAGGCATCAGCCGTCACGCATGCCGAGGCTTCCGGGATCGACCCGGACCTGGTCCCGGTTGAGCTTCTCGACACCGGTCCCGCACCAAAGAAGAAGCTCGGCTTTGGAGCTTGGCTATCTTGCGGCTGGCTTGGTCTGCTGCTGTTCACCAGCATCTTCGCCAACTACCTCCCCATCAAAGACCCAAACGTGCAATCAACCGACACGCCACTCCTGGCACCATTTCGTGGTGGCCTGCTCCTGGGGGCCGATGCCAACGGGCGCGACATGCTCGCCCGACTCATCTACGGCACCCGAGCTTCACTCGAGATTGGCTTCGCCGCCGTCGCCGTGGGGTTCATCATCGGCGGGGTACTTGGCCTGTTCGCGGGCTACTACCGCAACTGGATCGGGCGGGTCCTCTCCAGCTTCTTCGATATTTTGTTGGCTATCCCTGCCCTGGTCCTGGTGCTCTCGCTGGTATCGGTACTCAAGGGAGACCCAACCGCAGACAGCTCACTTCCGGGCGAAGCGATTTTGATCATCGCCATTGGCGTGGTCTCGATCCCCTTGTTGGCCCGCATTACCCGGGCCAACACCCTGGCCTGGTCACAACGAGAGTTCGTGCTGGCCGCCAAAGCTCAAGGCGCCGGAAGCAGGCGCATCTTATTCCGAGAGATTCTGCCCAACGTTCTCCCCGCCATGGGCTACATAGCGTTGCTGGGGGTGGGCTTGGCCATTGTGGCCGAGGGTGCTGCGGCACTCTTTGGGGCCAGCGTGAATCCGCCGGGGGCGACGCTTGGCACCATGATCGACGCCGGGCGCGGGGACATGGAAAGCGCACCCTTCGTGATGTTCATGCCGATCTTGGTGGTCTTCTTCACGGTGATGGCCCTCAACTTCCTGGGCGACGTGGTCCGTGATCGCTTCGACGTGCGGGAGAGCGCGCTGTGAGCGACTCCATCATGGAATCCACCATTGCCAGCGACTCAGCCGGCGGGCTGGCCACGGTCGCCCCCGGGGAGGTCCTCCTTCAGGTCAGAGACCTTCACACCACGTTTGCCTCGCCACGCGGCCCGGTCCGGGCGGTTCGGGGAGTCTCCTTTGACCTCAGGCGGGGCCGGACTCTCGGCATCGTTGGCGAATCGGGCTCCGGCAAGTCAGTTCTGTCACGGTCGGTCATGGGCCTCATGCCCTCCAATGCCACTCGATCCGGCAGTGTCCAATTTGCTGGCGCCGAGATCCTCAACGCGCCACCCAAGGTCATGCGCGACTACTGGGGAGACCAGATGTCCATGGTCTTCCAGGACCCTATGACCGCGCTGAATCCCGTGTTGCGGATCGAGCAACAGATCACCGAGTCGCTCCACGAACACATTGATCTCACCAAGAAGCAAGCCCACGAAACCGCACTTGAGTTGCTCACCTCGGTAGGCATTCCCGAGCCGGGG
>JANXNS010000166.1 GCA_025353965.1 Aquihabitans sp. | reverse complement strand
GGCGGGCCTCACACGTCCACTGGCGAGCCCATCCGCTACTGCGAGATGCGGGAGCCGGGCGCAGGTCTCGGTGGGACCGGGCTGTTGCGTCGGAGTTGGATAGGGCCTCCCGGTTGGCTGGATAGGTTTGCGGCCAACTCGATCATTCAGGTGTCCATGGACCAGGGATTGGTTCACCTGTGGCCGGCGCCGGTTGTGCCCGCCACGGAGGGCACGACGGACCCAGGTCAGGCGATGGAGTTGGCCGCAGCGGTCGACGAAGCGATGGAGACGAGCCGTGGCGGCGACGCCGTGCCCGTTTTTGTCGAGGAACTCCAGGTGGGAGGAATGCTGGCTGACTGGTACGAGCCGAAGGCGGGCAGCGTCCCGTTCGGCGAGGTGCTGGAGTCGGCAGGCCTGGAGATGAGCAGTGCGTGGGTTGGGCGTCCGGGGGGCTGGGAGGCGTTCGCCATCCTGCAGCAGCGGGTCATTGTGGTGAGTCGCCATATGCGCCACATCGAGGGGGGCGACACCAGGCCGATCGACGACTTTTTCACCGCGTTTCGCACCTGGAAATCCGACGAAACAGTGGCGCCCGAACCACGGGCGCTGTCGCGGCTCGGTCGGTCGGCGGAAGCCGCCTTGTGCGTTGAGGAAGAGATGTTGAACGTCGATCCGACGGGCGCCGATCTCAACCGATTCCTGCTGGCGTCCGAACGGCCGAAAGGCGCGCTGGCCGCGGCGCTCGACACGCTGCGGGCGCTGGCAACGGATCTGGCGGGCAACGGCGCCGAGGCCGAGGCGCTCCTGGCAACAGCGGTCATGGCCGCACCTGAGTGGTACCCCGCGCTGGAGGGTCAGGCATTTTTCCTTGACCTGCGAGGCCGGGCGCAAGAGGCCGCGAACGTATTCCAACGGACCCGCATGGCCAACGATGAAGAGCTGGCTATGACGCGGCGGCGGGCCACAGCTGGCGCCGCAATCGCGGGACGCAACGACCCGTGCCCCTGCGGTTCCGGTCGAAAGTTCAAGCAATGCCACTCCGGCAAGAATGCGCTGCCGCCGGACATGCGGGTGACCTGGCTGCTGGACAAGGCCCGAGGCCACCTCACCCGGCTGGGCCCGCTGACGTTGACAGATGATCTGTTAGCTCACCGCTCGGGCATGCCCCACGCCAACCTCATCGCCATCGATCTTGCGCTGTTCGACCGAGGCGCGCTGGCTGCGTTTTTGGCGGCGCGGAGCGAGATCCTCCCGGCCGAAGACGTTGCCCTCCTTACGAGTTGGGTGCGGGGGCATCACGCGTCGGTGTTCAGGGTCACGGATTTTGACGGAGAAGGGAATCTCGTTTTGACCGACCAGGCCACGGCCAAGGACTTCACGGTGAACCGGACGCGGGCGTTCAACGTCGTAGCGAAGGGCGACGTGGCCTGGTGCCGCCTGCTCCCCGATGGGGATCGGTGGTGGTGCAGCGGGATCGTGCGCCCGGTCAAGGCCGAGGAGGTCGACATGCTGCTGGCGGTGGCTGGCGATCCGGAACGCCTCTGCCAGGGTCTCACCGGCCTCAGCCCCACCGTCCCCGTGGCCGCTTCGGACGGAGGGCCGCTGATGATGAGCGTCGGCTGTTGGCGGCTCTCGGACGACCAAGCCACGGTGGAGGCTCGCCTTGGCGAGGTGGGGTTGCGTCAGAACGGGGAGTACTGGGTGATGGCCGACGAGGACGGGACGGCCAGTCGCATGAACTTGGTCAGCTCGTCTGGGGCTGAGGATGGGGCTGGTTGGGTTCGGCTGCTGAGCCACACTGACTCTGTCGGCCGGCACCACGCGGCGGAGGCGCTCGTCGCCACGATCTGGCCTGATGTGCCGATCGAATGGGAACAGCTCGTGCCGATCGCCCGCCACCGGGCCTTGCGCCGCCAGGAAGAGCTGATCGACGAGCTATCGGCCGAGCGGTAAGCCCCAACCGTCGCTCGCCCGGTCCTGGCTAGGTGGCGGTTATGGGGGCGTCGGTGGCTGGGTTGTAGTGGATGGGGGCACCGCAGGTGGGCGCTATCTCGAAGCCATTCCGGCTCGGGAGAACCTGTCCGACGGTGATGGTGCGGCCGTTGATGTGGATCTCGGCGCCTGGCTCGAGGTCGGTCACGTCGATCACATACTGGCTGGTCATGAGAATGAGAAGGTACTGGCATGGCTGAGCGGCTGCTGAC
>JANXNS010000089.1 GCA_025353965.1 Aquihabitans sp. | reverse complement strand
CGAGACGGAACTGATCAAGAAGTTCCAGGCTGGCTATGAAGCGGGTGTGGCCGAAGTGGCCAAGAATGACACCGTCGAGGTCAAGTACATCACCCCCGACGGTGATTTCTCCGGCTTCAACGACCCGGCCAAGGGCAAGACCATCGCCAAGGGCCTCTACGACGCTGGCTCCGACGTGGTGTACCACGCCGCTGGCGGCTCCGGCTCCGGCGTGTTCGAGGCCGCGGCTGCGGCTGATCGTCTCGCCATTGGCGTCGACTCAAACCAGTACCTACAGGTGAAGCCCGCACAGCAGAAGTGCATCCTCACCTCCATGCTGAAGCGGGTCGACGTAGCCGTCTACACCACGATCAAAGACTTCGTGAATGGAGACTTCAAGGCTGGCACCACCCGCTTCGATCTGGCCAACGGCGGTATCGACTTCGCCACCATCGGCGGTCAGATCAAGGACCAGCAGCAGCTGGACCAGCTGAAGAAGGACATCATCTCCGGCAAGATCACCGTGCCCACCGCACCCTGATCCAGCACTGATCACCGCATGAGACCCGGGCCGGTAGCAACCGACCCGGGTCTTGTCCGTTCTGGAGGTCCCCCGCCGTGACTGTGCCCACAAGCGCTCCCTCTCCTGCAGCGGACACTGCCGCGCTCACCGTCGAGCTCTGCAACATCGTCAAGCGGTTCCCCGGCGTAGTGGCCAACCGCGACGTCAACCTCGCCGTACGGCATCAGACCATTCACGCCATCGTGGGTGAAAACGGCGCGGGCAAAAGCACGCTGATGAAGATCCTTTACGGTATGCAACGCCCGGATGAAGGCACGATCAGCGTGGCCGGTAAGGAGGTCTCCTTCCGGAGCCCGACCGATGCCATCAAGGTGGGCATCGGCATGGTCCACCAACACTTCATGCTGGCCAACAACTTCACGGTCCTCGAAAACATCATCCTTGGCTACGAACCCCGGCGGAAGTTTCCGCTTACGTTCCAGGTGGACACGGATAAGGCCCGAGAACGAATTCTGGAACTCGGTCGCCGCTATGGCCTCACCGTCGATCCGGACAAACTGGTGGAAGCGCTCGGCGTGGGCGAGCGCCAGCGGGTAGAGATCCTCAAGGTCCTCTACCGCGGCGCAACCATCTTGATCCTGGACGAACCAACCGCCGTGCTCGTACCTCAAGAGGTGGAGGAACTCTTCCAGAACCTGGCGGAGCTCAAACGCGAGGGCATCACGATCATGTTCATCTCGCACAAGCTGGATGAAGTGCTGGCGGTGGCCGACGACATCACGGTGATCCGAGCCGGTACCACCGTCGCCACCCGA
>JANXNS010000127.1 GCA_025353965.1 Aquihabitans sp. | reverse complement strand
GGAGGAGTGCTGCTCGCATTGGGACCGAGAGGTCAGCGGACTGCCCTGGCGCGGTGTCGGGAATGACGATCCGAGCAGGTGACGAGTGGGTGCCAGGCCCAGGGTTGCCGCCCTGCCGGGTGAGGTAGCGCCCGATCCAGGGCACGGTGCCGGAGTTCCAGATCCGCCAGGTCTTGACGAACTCCTCCCCTTGATCGAGTTCGCTTCCGTCCGGGATAGTGACATCGCAGATAAAGTCAGATCTGTCGTCAGGCAGGGGGTAACCGACATTCTCCGTCGGTCCGTCCGTGGACGGGAGCGACGACGGCAGTCCGATCTCCAGGACGTCCTCACATGCGAGCAGAACCGCCCGGATACCGGGCCATGCGGAGGCGGTCAGGTGTTTCGAGGGTGGCTCGTCGTCGCTGAGCCACATGCGTTCGCGAATGGTCCGTTCCGGTCCCATCCATTGTTGCACCAAGCGACGATTGCCCGCACTAATTCTTCGGCCGAGGGCTCGAATGGAGCGACCGCTCCTGAGGTACTCGCGCCACGCCAGAATCGCCTCGGATGACGGGTCGTGATGCTCGAGCGGTGTTGCGATGCCTTCGGCCGCCGCAGCCACTGCGTCCGTCAGGTCACTTGCCCAATCGACATCGTCCGATCGACTCGAGCCTCGTAGCTGCTCGACTCGGCGGTGGAGCTGGTCGTGAGCCAGCGCCCGCTCATTGAGACCACCGGATGCGGACGCCGCAACAAGACGGAGGAGCGGCTTCAGGCTACGCCAGCGGATCAGCTCGCTCTCGGTTGGGCGGTCGGCATCCGGCATCAATTCTGTCCTCCCACGAGTTGTTTGTGTCCTTCCAGATCCTTCCAGTCTCGTAGGTGATGTCGGACATTCCGGCCCGGGGCGCCAGCCTCACTTCACCAGACACGGAGATGAAGACCAATGGGAAACGAACTGGTACCAACCGGAGGCATGAGCGGCATGGTCCACCGCTCCGACCATCGCGGCCTCAGGCGCGACCTGTCGACCACGGAGCGAGCACGGGCCCTTGCCCTGGCTCGGGTCGAGGCCCAGGCCGAGGTGCAGGCCCTAAAGACCCAGGCCCTCGGCTATGTGGGCCAACAGGGCATGCAGGCCATCGCCATGGTCAGTCAGCTTGAGGGCCAACTCGGCCAGGCCTGCCCGCTGGCGGTGAGCCGCCTCCAGGGCATCGGTGACATGACCGCCATGGCCGTCGCCCAAGTGATCATGGATACGACCTGGAAGTTGCGCTGATCATGGTCGGCGTCGTGTGGATGCTGATTCTCGGCGTGCTTGTCATCGGTTCGCTGGGGATCATGTACCTCAAGACCTCCGGTGCCTACGGCAGATCGTCCGCGGCTGCCGATCTGGCGCGGGAGCAGGATCGGATCCGCCAGGAAGCACGTGATGCGTCCTGGGAGATTCATCGCCGCGCGAGCGGCGCCTTGACGGAGATGATGGAAGCGGCCCGCGATGCGCAACGGCGAGAGCCGGACCAGTGGCGGTAACCGCTGAAGCAACGAAGCACGAGTGGGCGTCATCGTGACGGAGAAGCTCATGCGAGCGCTCGGCACAGTGGTGCTCACCTGCATCGCCGTCGTGGTCCTGGCGCCTCTGGTCTGGTGCGTGCTGCCGCTTCTCCTCCTAATGGCCCTACTGGTCTGGATGGTGGCCCAGCTCATGGGCTACTCGAAGTTCCGGGGCTTCTGACCGCCAGCCCTTGACGGCAGAGCGTTGGCCTGAGAAGTCGGAGAAGTCAGGTGCGGGGAGCGGGGCCGAGAGCCCTGCTCCTACGCGCCCTCGATACCTAACGAGAGGAGGCCCGGTGAGCATCGACCCCAATGACATTCACATCCACGCCGAGATGCGTGATGAGCCTGATGCCGAGCAGCTCGCGCTCGCCATCCTCGACTTGTTGCCCCTCCTCGGTCGGCCCACTCGCGACCAGCTGGAGATCGTGGGCGGGGAAATTCGTCGTCGTCTCGCCGAGGCAGCGAAGGGCCGAACGGAGCCAGCGGCATGACAGCGCTCATCAACGTCTTCGTCATTCTCGCGGTCGTGGTCGGCGCCCTCGGTGCCGCTCTCGGCCGACTTCATGGTGTTCGTCAACGCCTCCTTGATGACGCGGCGGTCTACCGCCTTCATTTCTCGGGCGAGGGCTTGGCGATCGATGCCGTTGAGCATCTCCTCGCAGGTTTGACGGGTTGGAGAGCGCCTTGGTGGAAGCCGTGGGCGAGCCCGGTGGTTGTGTTCGAGCTCCACGTCACCCAGGCCGGTGTGGAGCACCGCGTCTTCGTTCCGGTGGTGTGGGTGGCCTCATTCGAGGGCCTTGTGGCTGCACACCTTGGTGGTGTGCACGTCGAGCGGATCGAACGACCGGCAACCACGGCTCGCGTGGCCGTGAGCTTCCGTCTGAACACGCCAGGCCGTCAACTGCGGATCGAGCCGGTCGCGCAGTCACGCACCCTGCTCACGTCGCTCCAGCAGTTGGCCATCGGGGAGTCCATCACCCTCGCCTGGAGCCTCATGCCGCAGGGGCCTGTAGCGGCTCCCACGGCAGGTACTCCGCGTACGGGGAGTACCTGGTGGGGACCGCGCACTATTGCATCAGACGAGGCAAGTGCCCTGCGTCAGAAGCAGAGCGCTCCCGGACTCGGCGCTGTGCTTCGCATCGGTGCACAGGCAGCGAACGACGGCCAAGCCCATGCTCTGGTCCGTCGCGTCGAGTCCAGCCTCCATTTGAGCAACGACATCGGCGTTCATTTTAGCCGAGCCCACGTGCCCAACTCCATGGTGGTCAAGAGGCTCATCGGACGAATGGTGCCCGTAGGCGTGCCGCCCATCTCCATCAACATTTCCGAGTTGGTAGGTCCGCTCGGACTCCCGATCGGATCGAGCCTGCCACCGGGGATGGCCACCACCGGTTGCCGGCCGCTGCGAGCCTCTGAGGCCTTGCCCGAGGTCGGCACGGTAATCGGCGACTCGGATGTAGCGGGCGATCAGCGGCCAGTCGCGATTGACCTCCAAGGGCGTACGCGCCACGTGCTCATGACCGGGCCGACAGGTGTCGGCAAGTCGAATTTGATGCTGACCATGATCCTCGACGACCTACAGCGGGACCGAGCCGTCTTGGTGATCGACCCCAAGGCCGACCTCGTAGACGCGGTGCTGGAGAGGATGCCTGCCAAGCGGCGCGGCGACGTGACGATCCTCGATCCGTCTGATGCGACCAGACCCGTGGGGTTCAACGTGCTCCGCTCTGGGACCGACCTTGAGTTGGCGGTCGAACAGCTCGTCTCGATCTTCCACAGGGTGTGGGCCAGTTCGTGGGGCGTGCGAACCGAGGACCTGTTCAGAGCCGCGCTGCGCACCCTCATCGTGGACCCCGACGCGAGCCTGGCCGATGTCGGCCCGCTCCTGACCGATGCGAGCTTCCGGGCTCGTCTAGTGCCGAAGCTCACCGACCCGACCCTCGTCGCCTTCTGGGCCTCGTTCGAGGCTCTCAGCGATGGTGAACGCTCTCAATGGTCCGCTCCTCCGCTGAACAAATGGCGTGCCCTGATGTCCCGCACCGGCATCCGCCGCGTCCTTGGTCAAGCCGCCCCGACCTTCGATCTCGCTCACGCCTTGGACAACAGCGGGGTGGTCCTCGTGCCGCTCTCGGCGGGGGTCCTGGGCACCGATGCCGCTTCACTGTTCGGCAGCTTCGTGTTGGGCTCGGTGTGGAACTTCATCCAGGCCCGGGCCAGCTCGACGGTGCGCTCGCCACTCATGATCCATCTGGACGAGGCGTCGCGCTTGGCGTCGGCGGTGCCGCTGGATGAGCTGCTCTCCCAGGCTCGGTCCTACAACGTGGGGGTCACCTTGGCAGTGCAGCACCTGACCCAGCTCAGTCCAGACCTGCGCCACACCGTCATGGCCAACCCAAGAAGCAGGGTGGCCTTCCAGCCGAGCCATGATGATGCCCAGGTACTGGCTCGCCAGTTCGGCCTCGGCCTGACCGCCGAGGACCTCCAGGGCCTCGATCCCCACACAGTGGTGGCTCAGCTCTACGCCGCCGGTCGCACTCAACCGGCATGCACCTTGCGGACTCGTCGGGCTCCAGAACCGTCGGTAGATGGTGGCCAGCTACGGCGTGAGTCGGCCGAGCGCTGGGGTAGCGACGGCGCCGAGGTGGACGCCTGGCTCATGAAGCGGATGACCGGCGAGGGCCGAGACACGAGGCCTCGCAAATCCCCTGGCCGTCGGCCGAGGAGTGGGTCATGAGCCGTCCCGTCGCCCAATCCGTCGCCCATTCCGAGCTCAGCGCTGCCATCTCAGCTTTGACCTGCTCAGCCCGCATGAATCGACCCGAAGGTGCGAGGACTGTCATGCCCTCGTTCATTTCGAGGACATTGCCATGAGTCGCCGCCGACGTCTCACCAACCGTCGCCTTGGTGACATCACGGCTC
>JANXNS010000063.1 GCA_025353965.1 Aquihabitans sp. | reverse complement strand
GTCGATGCCGCCCAGTTCGGCCGCGACCTGATCAGCCGCGGCCGCACACGCCGCCTCGTCCGCAATGTCGCACACCACCGGAAGCGCCCTCCGGCCCAGCGCTTCTATCTCGGCCGCTAGGTCCTCAAGACGGCTCAGCGTGCGGCCCCCGAGGGCCACATCTGCCCCTTCTCGTGCATAGGCCAGCGAGATGTCTCGCCCCATACCGGGGCCAATACCGGAAACAATTGCCACCTTGCCTTCGAGCAACACAAAAAACCTCCAGAGAAAAGGGAGAACGGGACCTGGGAGCGACGACGTGGTTAGGCGTCGAGGGAAAGCTGCGGGATGACGTCGGCGCCGAAGCGGCCGATTTGGTCCACGAGTTCGGCGGCAGACCGGGAGCGCAAACGAATCTGCACCTGTCCAACGCCGAGCCCAGCAAATTTCTTGAGTACGTGAGCCAATTTGTCCGGGCTGCCGGTGAGTGCTGGCTCGCCCAGATCCCAATCGGGGTCGCCTACATACGTCGGGCCGATGAGGGCACCGAGGTCGAACGGGTCGTGGCGGCCGGCGGCGCCACGGAGCTCATGGATCTTGGCCACGATCTCAGCCGTGACCGGACCCTGCGGTAGCCAACCATCGCCGCGCTGCGCGGCCCGACGGATGGCGGCAGGTGAGGACCCTCCCACCCAAATGGGCGGCCCGTCTTCTTGGATGGGGCGGGGGTGCTGGCCTAGGTCCGCTGCGGGCCAACGAGGGCCCGGCAGCGTGGGCCAGTCCTCGGCGAACGCTGCTCGTAGGGCATCGATCGATTCGTCAAGGAGCTTGCCCCGCTCCGCGAATGGAACCCCGAGGACCTCAAATTCGCCCTCCACATGACCGGCGCCCACACCCATGATGATCCGCCCGTTCGAGACCACATCCAGCGTGGCGAAGGCCTTGGCCACCTGGAGTGGATGACGGTAGGCGGGTACGTAGACGTGGCTCAGCAGGCGAATCTGATCGGTGATCCCCGCCAGCCAACCCATGGTGGCGACGGTGTCCCACCATTGCGTACCCATGGCCGGCGCCTTGTCCGATGGGATGGCGATGTGATCACACACCGCGATGTAGAAGAACCCAGCGGCATCCGCGGCGCGGGCGATGTCCGCAAGTTCGGTCGCCCCGGCGTGGGCCTCCCACGACTCCGCGTAGACGGTGGATTGCGACTGGATCGGGAGTTGCATCCCGATCGCGAGTCGTCCGGTAGGTAGGACGGTCCCCATAGAGCTGACACTGTGTCAGATCTAGAACAGGAACGGGTACTGCGCGTCTTTGACCCCGCCGGCACGAACGCCGTCGAGCTTTATGAGGTAGGCGGCTTCTGGCCGGTGACGGACCAAAAAATGATTCGAGCCATCGTTACTTTCAGTTCATCGGTTCGAACACCCCAGAACTCAAAGCCCAGTCGGTGGGCAGCCACGTGGGCCAGCATGGCCACCAGCACGCCGGCAATGGCGTTGGGGTCCAGGTCGGGTTGGCCTTTGCCTTGTTTCTGCTGATCTCTGGCCGCGGCGGCGAGCGCGTTGTTGAGGTCGTTGAGTAGCCGGGTTCGGACGTTGGCGAACCGTGCATCTCCTTCTTCGGTGGCTAGGTCCACCACCCGCAGCACGGGCTGGTGTTCCTCCCAGAACGTGAGCATGGCGCCCGCCAATGCTTCTGCTCCGGCGTAGCCGCCTTTGCCCTTCCAGGAAGTGGCGGCAACGACCCGGGAGAATCGATCGGCGCCGACGGTGACCATCTCGTCGGCCAGCACCAGAATGGCGGACTCCACGTCGGGGAAATATTGGTAGAAGGTGGCCGGTGAGGTGCCCGCCTCCCTGGCAATGTCGACCACCTTGAGGTCGCGATAGGAACTGGATCGCAGCATCTCGGCCGCACAGTCCAGGAGCTTTTGACGGGTCGCCCGGCCCCGCCGACCGGGCACTCGGCCGTCGGCAGCGCGGGGCTCTTCGGCTTCGGTTGCCTGAGCGGCGGTCTGGTCGGATCTCACGACCCGTCAGGTTAGGCGTCAGGCGAGTTCGAGAGCGGCGAACCCGCTGGTCTCAGCCCTCAGTCTTGGCTGGCGGTCGGTAGCAAGCGGCCAGCAGCCCGACCCCGCTGAGGATTCCGAGCCCAGCGGAAATGGCGAGCCCGAGCTTGGGCTGGAAGGCAAAGTCCAGGCCCAACCCGTGATCCAGCGAGTAGCGGCCCGGGCCCATGGTGGCGACGCCAATGGCCACGACCGCGAGTACCAGATTGTATTCCCAGCCGTCCTTCACGATGAAGAAGCCGTTGTCCTTGTGGGTCCAGGCCGCAACGATCATGACGCCGACGAAACCGGCCGCCGCCAAGGGGGTGAGGAACCCGGCGGCCAGCAACAGGCCACCGCCCAGTTCTGTACTGGCGGCCATGAGGGCATGGATCTTGCCGTTGGGCTTCATGCCCATGGAGTCGAACCAGCGGGCCGTGCCCGCAATTTTCCCGCCGCGGAAGAACTTGTTGAAGCCGTGGGCGGACATGGTGAGGCCGACAACGACGCGAATGAGCAGGACCGCAACGTTGAACCCGTCGCTCGAGTCAAAAGCAGCAGTAGCGAATAGGTGATTCATCAGGGAGCCTCCTGGAGGCGGTTGCGGAGCTCGAACTTCATGACTTTGCCGCCAGGATTGAAGGGCAACGCCTCGACCACGTGCACCGTACGCGGAACCTTGAAGTTCGCCATGTTTTCGCGAGCCCACCGAATGATCTCGGCGGGGTCAGGAGTTGTCCCGGTGGTGGCCACCACGAAGGCTGCGCCCACCTCGCCCTGGCGTTCATCGGGCACGCCGATCACCGCCACCTGGGCGATGTGGGGGTGACCGAGGAGGAGATTTTCTATCTCGGCTGGGTAGGCGTTGAACCCGCCCACGATGAAGAGGTCCTTCTTGCGATCGGTGATCTTGAGGTATCCCCGGTCGTCCATCACACCAATGTCTCCGGTGTGCAGCCACCCGTCGGCATCGATGGTCTCGGCCGTTGCTTCGGGATTTTCGAAGTACCCGGCCATCACGTTGTAGCCACGGACTACGACCTCGCCGGGCTCCCCCGCCGGCAGGGCAACGCCCTCGTCGGACACCACCTGAACCTCGATCCCGGGCATGGCCCGGCCGGAGGTGGTGGCGATGGTGACGGCGTCGTCGCTGCGGCGGCACATGGTGGCGAAACCGCAGGCTTCGGTGAGGCCGTAGGCCGTAATTACCGTGTCGAACCCGAGGTCGCTGCGCATCTGCTCGACCAAGCTGACCGGAACCGAAGCGGCACCTGTGACGGCGAGCCGGAGCGACGACGAGTCGAGCTGAGCGCGGTCTGGATGATTGAGAATTGTTTGGTACAGCGTGGGCGGGCCGGGCAGCACGGTGGCCCGCTCGGCGGCGATGAGGCGCATCACTTCGGGCACGTCGAACACCGGGACCGGCAGAAGCGTGCCCCCGGTGACCAGCCAAGCGATGATCCCCGCCTTGTAGCCAAACGAGTGGAAGAACGGGTTGATCGCGGCGTAACGATCGGTCTCGTCGAGGCCCACCACGTTGGCCCAGGTGGCGACCGTCCGCAGGGTCTGACCGTGGGCGCAGATCACGCCTTTGGGCTTCCCGGTGGTGCCGGAGGTGAAGAGCAAGTCGGCCGTACTCTCGGGACGAACCTCCGCCCGACGAGCCCCAACCGCCGCCGCAGTCACGCCACGGCCAGCGGCCAGGAACTGCTCCCACGTTTCCGCTGTTTCACTGAGCCGGTCGCCGGTCTCGCTGCGCACGATCACGATGCGTTCCAGGTGCGCGAGATCGTGCCCAGCCAACATGGCGACGTAGTGATTACCCAGAAAACCGTCGACCGTAACGAGGATTCGGGCTCGGCTACGGCTCAGAATGTCGGCGGCCTCGGCCCCCTTGTAGCGAGTGTTCAGGGGCACGAGGACCGCTCCGGCGGACTGCAAGCCCAAGAGGGCAACCACCCACTCCGCGCAATTGGGCGCCCAGATCGCCACGCGGTCCCCCACGTCAATACCGGCGGCCAGGAACGCCGCAGTGGCTCGCTCCACCGCGTCGCCCACCTCGCCCCACGTCCAACGGTGGTCTCCGTCCACGATCGCTTCGCGATCACCACCACGGTCCACGGCATCGAGAACCGCGGCTGGGATGGTGCCCCACCGCAGATCTGCCCGGGGGTCATCTCCATCGCCGTGGACCGCGGTAGCTGCGTTACTCATGACGCGTCCTTGTGGGCGGTTGGATCGGTTGTAGACCAGACACCGACGATCTCATCGACGGTGGTCAGGGTGGCCAACAGGTTCAGGCTGTTGTCGATCACGGCATCGGCATAGGCGGCGGGAATGCCACACACTCCATCTCTGGGCAGCACCACTTGATAGCCGAGGTTCACGGCGTCCATCACCAGGTTGGTAACGGCCACGTTGACCGAGACCCCGGTGACCACGATGGTGGTGATGCCCAGGTTGCGCAGCACGGGATCAAGGTCGGTCCCAGCCATGGGGTTGAGGCCGTGAAGCCGGTTGAGCACGAGGTCTGCGGGCTCGGGGCCGAGCTCGGGGACCACCTCCGCATCGAAGGACCCAGGCAGTAGGGCAACGGGAGATTTCCGGACGGCCAAGAACAAGCGGGCGTTGGTGTTAGACCCTGCGCCGTCAGCGCGACGGGAGGCGGTGGCATGCACCACTTGAACCCCAGCAGCCCGCGCCGCAAAACAGAGCGCGGCGACCTTGGCCACCATGGGCCGGGCGGCGTCGGCCAACGCCGGGAGCGCAGAGTTGGCGCCGACCACCCCGTTCTGGATTTCGGACGTGATGACCGCAGTGTGGGCGGGGTCGACAAGCTCAGCGAGCGAAGGGGCAGCCATACGGCCCAACATCGTATCTGACGGACCGTCAGGTATGGGGAGGGCAGAACCAGCGCGGCTCAGGCCGACTTCACGGTCAGCCGGAACTCGGTAGCCGAACCTTCCACTTGGCCCACCCTCAGCGCATAGGTACCGGTCATCGGGGCGGTGTACGAGCCCGCGGCGTCTTGGTCGAACAGACCTCCGCCACCATCGTCGACTTGTTGGGAACCGTCATAAACTTCACCCGGCGCCACCATGGCGAAAGCCATGTCGCCTATGGCCGACTGCGCCAAAATGTCGACCTTGTCCCCCTTCACGAGGGCCAGACTGAAGACCACTCCGACGTCCAGGTATCCAGAAGAACCAATTGTCGGCGCCGAATCGACCTGAAGCGGTAGGAGTTCAGGATCGCCCGAGACGACCGCAAAGGGTTCGGTGCTGGTGACCTGAAGCGGGGTGGACCGTTGCGCGTCGGATGACACAACCAGGATGGCGGGATAGCCCGCGTCAATCGAGAACGTCCACCGGCCGTCGGCATCGGGCTTTGTTGCCGGCGGTAGATCATCGCCGAAGCTATCGACCCCGCCTTCATACCCGTCGTAGGCCGCTTGATTCAGGCCGAGCGGATACTGACCAACATCGTCGAGTTCCACCGCGGGCGAAGGGCCGGCAACACCGATCGTCACCTTCCGGTCCTGCTCTGTGGCCGGAAGATACAGGAGGCGCACGTCGGCCGGACCGGTCATCGTGAACGACGCCGCCCGGTCGGTCGCCGTGTGCGGGGCGGGCTCCCACTTTGAGCCATCGCCAGCCATGATCGCCTTCACCGACTCGGCCACGTCGTCGCCGGCCAACGAGAGGGCGTAATCGTCCTCATCAGAGAGCCCAGAAATGCCGATCACTTTGCCGTGGTCATCAACCAAAGCCCCGCCGCTCTGGCCCGGCGCGATCTTGGCGTCGGACTGCAGAAAGCTGAGGCCCCATTGCTTGGCCTCCCGTCGACGAGACAACACGCCGCTGGTGATGGTGACCTCGGGGTCCTCTTGGTCCCCCGGATATCCCACCAGGAACAAATCACTGCCTTGGTCCAGACCGGTTGGATCCGTAATGGTCACGGGCTTGTGGTCAGTTTTGATCGGGCCGAGGACGGCAACATCGGCGCTGAGGTCAAGGCCCACCACCGGTACGTCGCGCTTGGCATTCTCGCCCTCGAACGTCACGTCCACCACATCGAACGGTTCCACCACATGAGCATTGGTCACGAGGTACCCACCCTCGGTGAGCACCGCAGAGCCGGAAGAAATCGGTGTGTCGAGCAGGGCAACTGACCCGCGGAGTTTCGCCAGCACGGCCTTGGCCGACATCACCGTGGTGGCCGAGGATGTGCTAGTGGTCGTGGACGATGCACCGCCGTCGCTACCGCCGGAGATGCTGCAACCAGCGGCAACCAACCCAAGCGAGAGCAGGACAGAGGAGAAGCGCGGATATCGCATCCGTCGATGCTTGCAGGCAGCCACCGAGCCGGCCACATCGCGGCACCCCGCAGGCCATCCTGAACGATTGGGTGGTTCCTGACCCATCGTGAGGGTAGTATCTGACGGTCCGTCAGAAACTCTGGGAGGGTCCTTCCGTGGCCGAGCTGCCCTTGATCATCAGCGTCGACGATCACGTCGTCGAGCCAGCACACGTGTGGCAGGAATACCTCCCACAGAAACTCAAAGCAGATGGCCCGCGTGTCGAACGCCGCGGCATCGGCCACATGAAGCACATCGGCGGTGGGGTCTACGAGCAGGAGTTCGATCCTGAGGGCCGTCCGGCAGACGTCTGGGTGTTCGGCGATCTCACCTACATACACAAGCGTCATGTGGCCGCCGTCGGATACTCCCGAGACGAAATGACCATGACCCCCATGACCTACGACGAAATGCGACCAGGGTGCTATGACCCCAAGGCCCGCATTGAGGACCAGGTCATGAACCACGT
Organism: Aquihabitans sp.; assembly: GCA_025353965.1. GTDB lineage: Bacteria > Actinomycetota > Acidimicrobiia > Acidimicrobiales > Iamiaceae > Aquihabitans. The sequence goes on along the minus strand of JANXNS010000063.1, from coordinate 8,917 downwards.
GGAAGCGTCGCTCTGTTTCCCCACGTTCCCTCGGTTCTGCGGCCAAACCTTCACCGAACACCCCGACCGAGAGATGGGCCTGGCGTGTGTCGAGGCCTATAACAACTGGATGGTGGAGGAATGGTGCGGAGATTCCAACGGCGCCCTCATCCCGCTGATCATCGTGCCCCTGTGGGACGCGGAGTTGGCCGCCAAAGAGGTGCGTCGCAACGCGGCGCGCGGCGTTCATGCCGTGTGCTTCAGCGAGATCCCGCCTCACCTGGGCTTGCCGTCGATCCACTCGGGGTTGTGGGATCCCTTCATCCAGGCCTGCGAGGAGACCGAGACCACGATCAACATGCACATCGGGTCGTCGTCACGCATGCCCGCAACGTCGGGAGATGCGCCCGTTGCGGTGGCCGCTTCCCTGTCGTTCAACAACTCCATGGCGTCCATGAGTGACTGGCTCTTCAGCGGCAAGCTGGTCCAGTTCCCGGACCTTCAGATCGCCTACAGCGAAGGCCAGATCGGCTGGATTCCGTACATCCTCGAGCGGGTGGACGACGTGTGGCGTGAGCACCGGGCGTGGGGTGGCGTGGCCGACATTCTCCCGGAGGCCCCGAGCACCAACTACTACAGGAACATTTTTGGGTGCTTCTTCCGCGACCGCCACGGGCTGGTCTCGATCGACGTCGTCGGCGAAAACAACGTGACCTTCGAGACGGACTACCCCCACACCGATTCCACCTGGCCCGATACCAAGGCCGTGGCAGAAAAGCTGGTGGAAGGTCTCACCGACGAGCAGATCTACAAGGTCATGCGGGGCAACGCCATCCGCATGCTCCACCTGGATTTGGACAAGGACCACGTCCCGTCCATCGAGCCAATCGCGGCCGCAGTCCCTGCGGGCGTCTGAGCCAGCGGCCCGACCGCTCCCCCAGCCGTCCATAGACCGATACCGTCGCGCTGATGGCTGACTTCGACACGTCTTCGTTCACCACCCTCCGCGTTGAGCAGCACGGGGCGGCGGCTTGGATATGGCTGGACCGCCCAGACCGCTACAACGCGTTCAACAAGGTGATGTGCGACGAACTCTCGGGCTTGTGGCGCACCCTCCGAACGGTGGACTCGGTCAAGGCGGTCGTGCTGTCGGCCTCTGGAGACAAGGCGTTCTGCACCGGCATCGACCGCGATTTCGTCCCCGCCGAGGGTGGAGTTGAGTACGACTTCTCACCGTTCACCTACGACGACCCCGGCCAACTCCTCGGACCCAAGGCCAACGAGTTCTGGAAACCGGTCATCTGTGCCGTCAACGGCATGGCCTGCGGCGGCGCTTTCTATCTGTTGGGCGAGGTCGACATCATCATCTCGGCCGACCATGCAACGTTCTTCGACCCCCACGTCACCTACGGCATGCCCGCCGTCTACGAACCGCTCCTCATGCTCCACCGGGGTATGCCCTTCGGCGAGATTCTCCGCATGAGCCTGCTCGGCAACCACGAGCGCATGTCGGCGGCGCGGGCCCTGGAAATTGGTCTGGTATCAGAGATTTGTCCCACTGCGGAGCTCGAGGAGCGGGCCACCTGGCTGGCCGAGGCGATCGCATCGGCCCCCGCCGGCCCGATGCAGGCAACCCTGCGGACCCTGTGGGCCGGCCGAGAGCTCAGCCGCCGCCAAGCCCTGGACCTCGGCAACACCTTCCTGAACCTGGGCATGAGCGAAGAAGGCCTAGCCGAGGGCCAGCAAGCCTTCGCCAGCGGCAACAGAGCCAAGCCAAGAATCCGCTAACCCCCGCCCCGCGCTCCGCGCCCCCGCGCTCTTGCGGAAGATGTCGCAGTTAGGACGTAATCCACTGCTTAACTGCGACGACTTCAGCCGGGGCGACGCTAACGTCCGACGCCTTGTCAGGTACAGATCCGACCATCGCCCCCTACCTCCCAGCCACGGTGGCAGAGGCCGCCCGCCGCTTCGGAGACCGGCCCGCGTTTGTGAACCCCGATGGGTCTGTCCTCACCTACCAGGGCCTGCATCAGGCGAGTGACGAGGTGGCCGCCGGCCTGGCCCGACGCGGTATCGGTGCAGGCGACGTAGTTGGACTTACCCTGCCCTCAACCTCGCCGTGGGTAGTGGCGTATGTGGCCGCGGCCAAGGTGGGCGCGGCTAGTGCCGGGGTGAACCCGAACCTCACCGCAACCGAACGAGCCAGGTGTCTGAGCCGGGTGTCGCCCACCCTGGTGATCGACGATGCCACCGAGGTTCACGCGCTGGCAGTGACCGGTGGTCGGCCCGATCTGATTGACCCGGATCCGGACCGGCCCGTCGCCATCATCTTCACGTCGGGCACCACCGGCATCCCCAAGGGCGCGTGGTTCACCGACCGGCAGCTCACTGCGGTGACCCGTTACGACGTGGGCGAGGCGTGGGGTGGCCAGGCAGCGATCGCTCAGTACGGCTCCACCCAGTTCGCTCATGTGGGCTTTGCCACCAAGTTGGCCTGGTACTTGCGGCTTGGGACTACGACCCATCTCCTGGCTCGCTGGCGGGCAGCCGACGTTTTGGACCTGGTGGCACGCGAACGCATCGGCACCATTGGTGGCGTCGCCCCGCAGGTTGCCTTGCTGCTTCGGGACCCCAACTTCGACCAGCGGGACCTGTCATGTGTGCGGCTCCTCGTGATGGGTGGGGCTGCGTCTCCCCCGGCTTTGGTGGCGGAGGCCCGGCAGCGGTTCGACGCCGATTATTCGATCCGCTGGTCGTCCACCGAGTCCGGCGGAATTGGTACGGGCACCGCACCCGATGCCCCCGAGCATGAGGCGCTTCATACCGTTGGGCGGCCCCGTCCTGGCATCGACGTGGAGGTTCGCGACGACGAAGGGGGTGCCGTCAAACCGGGCGAGATCGGCCTGGTTTGGTTGCGGTCAGACGCGTCCATGGCCGGCTACTGGAAGGACCCGGAGGCCTCCGCCGCCGCATTGCAGAATGGTTGGCTGCGAACCGGCGACCTGGGGTCGCTGGACGGCACGGGGTGTCTCACCTTGGCTGGCCGCCAGGGGGACATGTTCATTCGTGGTGGCTACAACGTGTTCCCTTCAGAGGTAGCGGCTGTGGTGGGCGGTCACCCCGGAGTGGCCGAGGTGGCGATCGTCCCCCGCAACGACGACGTACTCGGTGAGATCGGTGTGGCCGTGGTGGTGCCCAAGGACCCAACGCAGCCGCCGTCGCTGGAAGACCTGCGCACCCATGCGGCGATGAACTTGGCCCGCTACAAGTTGCCCGAGGCGCTCGTAGTGGTGAGCGAACTCCCCCTCACCGCCATGCAGAAGGTCGATCGCCAAGCCTTGGCCAAGCTGGTGGAACCACCGCCCAGCTGAACCTGACGGACCGTCAGGGGGTCGCGTACGCTGCCGGCGGCCATCCCCGTCCTAGGAGACCCCTGTGTCCACGCCGTCGTCCGAGCGCCCGATCACCGAACAGGTCCGTCACACCGTCGACGAGCGGGGCATTGCCTGGATCACCCTTGACCGCCCCGACGTAAAGAACGCCATCAGCCCCGATCAGCGCGACCGCGTGATTTCGCTGCTGGCCGAGGCCAGCGCAGACCTCGGCGTGCGGGTCGTCGTCATCGGGGCAACCGGTGATGCGTTCTGCACCGGCGCAGACCTGCGAGCCCGGCGAAACCCGGCGCCGCGGCCAATCGATGCGCCGGACCGCGGAGTGGGAGAAATCTCCAAGATGATCCGTGAGGGCGCCCAGGCCCTAATCAGCGCCGTGATGGATTGCGAGAAGCCCGTGATCGCCGCGGTGAGCGGAACCGCGGCTGGCATCGGCGCCCACATTGCGCTGGCCTGCGACCTGGTGATTGCGGCGGAGGGCGTTCGGTTCATCGAGGTATTCGTCCGTCGGGGACTGGTGCCCGACGGCGGTGGCGCCTACCTGCTCCCCCGAATAGTTGGCATCCAAAAGGCCAAGGAACTGCTGTTCTTCGGCGACGACATCCCCGCCTCTGAGGCGTACGCGCTGGGCCTGGTGAACCGGGTCGTGCCGGTAGACGAGTTCCAAGCTGCGGTCGACGAATGGGCTGGGAGGCTGGCCGTCGCCCCCACCCGGGCCTTGGCATTGACCAAGGCACTGGTGAACCGATCCCTCGACAGCGACCGCGCTACCGCCTTCGCCGAGGAAGCAACCGCCCAAGAACTGAACATGGGCACGGTCGACGCAAACGAGGGCGTCGCCGCCTTTGTGGAACGCCGGACCCCCACCTACCGAGGCTGGTAACACCCACCAGGCCGGCGGATCTGGTTTCCGCACCGGGGGCCTGATCGCCTATTGTCCCTAGGCCCGTTCGGGGGTGGTGTAATCGGTAACACAGCAGCTTCTGGTGCTGCCTTTGGGGGTTCGAGTCCTCCCCCCCGAGCCATCCGGCTAGGTTCCGCCGGCAACAGCAAGACAATTGAAGATCTCGCCCCCATCGTCTAGCGGCCTAGGACACCACCCTCTCAAGGTGGACGCACGGGTTCGAATCCCGTTGGGGGTGCCACGGCACCAAGCCCCTGGTAAGCAGCCTGCAAAGGCCAGCTGCCCAGGGGTTTTGTCGTTTACAGGGGCGCCTCAGGCAGTCCGTGGAGGGCCGTTTGATGTCGGCGTGGGCCGGGCCGTGTCGGGTGGATTGTGCCCGGTTTGTGCCCACCTCCGGGGCCGGATCGGCCGCCGCAGAGGACTACCTCCCGAGGGTGGCCGTGCCCGTGGTCTCGACCTCGTACCGGTGGCCGGGGTTGCATGCGGACCATCGCAGCTCGACGTCGTCGTTCGGTGCGTAGAAGTCGAGGTCCGTCGAGAACCGCCCGGCGGATCCGGCCCGAAACTTGCGCAGCGACGTACCGCCTTTGAACACGAGGCCAGCTTCGAACAAGCCAGCGGCGTGGAGATGAGCGATCGCGTGGTCCTGGGCGACGTCGAGCAACGCCGGACCTCGGCCGCCTCTACGTCCTTGGTAGTGGCGGGCAAGGTGGCCTTCGGTGATCCTCATGGTTGGAGGTCCTCTCAGCGGGATCTGCCGAGGCCTTCGTGTTCGATGATGAGCACGATCTTGGCGCCCGAGCGGTAGGCGTGGCCGACCAGAGTGACCAGCGATCGGGTTCCCACCATGGCCGCTTCGTCGATGACCAGAACGTTCTGCGGGCGGAGCCCGCCTTCGGCCTATCGAGAACCGTCGGCGACAGTTTCGATAACGCGATGGCCGAATCGGTCAACGCTCTGTTCAAGACCGAGCTGCACCGCCACCCCGGCAGAGTTCGAAGCAGCCCACTACCGTCGCCTCCATCAGGCCAACGCGGCCTGACAAATCCAACCCGACGAGCACCCGTCAAACCCAGGCCGAATCCGTAAGACGATGCGGCATCGCGTTGGGCGACTACCCGCCCGTGCCTTGGCTAGTCAGGCGGCGGACGAGACGGGCGAGGAGCACCGTTGCGGCGAGGAAAACGGCGGGGGCGAAGGCAGCGCCTGCATTCGGACCGCGGGGCAGGACGGCCACGACCACCGTTGCACCCACCAGGAGAACGGCCGCCGGGGCCCACCTGGAAAGGGCGTACCACCTCGGTGCAAGGGTCAGGGCCTCGGCAACCCCGGGAGGCATCGCCGAGGGTTTACTCCCACGGAGCAACCAGTTCCGCCGCTGGACGCGCCGAAGCCGACGGCCGGCCTGTGACGCGGCATCGGCAAGGCTGAGGTCCTCAGGTCGCAGCAGATGGGCTCGGCCGAGGCGGCTCGCAGCATTGGCCCAGTCCTCGCGGGCGGCCGCGATATAGCCGGTAACCATGAAGGCCCGCGCTAAGGCATCGGGTTCGAGGGCGGCTTCGAATTCGGGGTGACACTCCAGGAGTTCGACGAGGTCGATCCAATGCCGACCGGCCAATAGCGCCTGCGCCCGTTGCCCGAGGTCGATCATCCGCGACTCCGGCGCCGTAGGTTCGGCCGGCCCCAGGACGGTGGCCGACTTCTCGCTCTCGGGCGGGACAGGCGGCCTGGGGCGGCCGAGCCCGACCCGGGCGGCCCGCCGCAAGACGAGCAAGCCCAACGCCACCAACACGACGCCGAGCAATCCCGTCATCCACACGGCCACAGGTACGAGAGGCTGTGTCGCAACGAGTAGGCCCGCCATGCCCACAATCGCGATACCGACTGCCACGAAGCCCCAAGCGGTCCGCCGGGCCAGCTGGGTACGCACCCGGTAGCGAGACACAACCACGGCGCGCATCACCTCTCGGTCGATCGGCTCGGCCCGACGGAACCGCCAGTCGGTCGCGACGAGAACGAGCTCCCAAGTCAGGATCCAAGCCACAACTGCTGGCAACGCGGCGAGAACGCCGACGAAGGGCAGGAGCCCGAGTAAGGCGGTCGCCAGGACTGCGCCCGGAACCCGCACGGCGCGGCGGGTCCACCGCACCGCTGAGTCGCCGCCCGGAACGAGGCTTTGTCGCAGGATGACGGCATCTGAGATTCGCCTCGAATACACCAGCCGGAGAACCAGGTCCCAGGCTTCGGGGACGAGCGCCGGGTCACGCCGAACCGACGACTGGAGCGCGGCCGCCCCCTCGAGCGGGCGGCCGAGGTAGCAGAGCGTTCGGGCACGGACCAGCTGAAGGTCTGCCGCGTCCGGCACCCGACGGATCAACTCGTCGAGGAGCACTAGCGCATCGACGTCACGGCCGGTCGCGTTGAGGTGCAGCACCACCGCCAGCGGCGCAGCAATGTCTGTGGAAGGATCGGCCACCTCCCACTATCGGCATGAACGGTCTCTACTTGAGACAGGCTCCGTTGCGGCGAGTTCTCGCAGACCGGCGTTGGCTCGTCATCGACCCACACGATACGAGCCAGGACCTTCGGCCCTGCTCTTTCCAGGCTGCGACATGCACGCTTTGACCGTGGGGCTCGTCTGGGCCACCAAACCCGAATGAGGCATTGATGAAGCGGTTGCTCCCCTCCTGGTGGTTCAAGCTCGGCCTCGGTGCCCTGTTCGTGTTCCTAGCGATCCAACTCGTTCCCTACCGGGTCGACAACCCGTCCGGCAGGGATCAGCCCAAGTGGGACTCCAAGCAGACCCAAGCCCTCGCCATGCGAGGGTGCGCCGACTGCCACAGCAACCCTCCCGCCGGCGTTCAGCCAGCAGCTTGAAGCCAAGCTGCGGTGGCTGTGGCGTAGGCCGCGGCGGCGGCTGGCGGCTCCGGCGCGGCGGCAAGGAAGAGGAAGGGTTCGATGAGCTCCAGCTCCATCAGGCGCCGGGTGCCGTGGTGATCAAGCACGGAGTCGACCCGCGCCTGTAACAGCGGCGGGCCGCCGGGGACCGCGGCCAGCACCGCATCGGTGAACGCCACGAGTTCGTCGGTCAGCGGGGTGGGTCGGTTCCACTGACCGACCGCGAGCCGTTCGTCGGTCGTGGGCGCGGCCCCGAGGGCGAGCACGCCGCCCTTGGCCACGGCATGGCTGATCGTCCCGCCGAACACAAGCACATCGGTCTCTCCCTCAACGTCGACGGCCGGCAGGTACGGCTGGACCATCACCTCATGGCCAAGACCGTGGATGGTGTCGACCAAAGCCTGTGCCTGGCGCCGATCACCCGGCCCAAAGCGCCCGCTCAGCCGAGCACCGGCCGACACGGTGGGCTTGACCACGAGCTCAGGCCAGTCGGCCAGATCGGGAAAGTCGGCCAAGCCGACCCCGGTGCCCGGGCCGATGTAGGTGGTGGGGATGATCGCCACCCCGGCATCGGACAGGTCCGTCAGGTAGCCCTTGTCGCTGTTCCAACGGAGCACTGCGGCCGGGTTGGCCAGGGGCACCAGACCCTCGACCCGATCAGCCCAGTCGGTGAACGCCCGGACCTGGTGGGTGTAGTTCCACGTCGCCTTGACGACCACACCGTCGAACCCGCCCCAGTCGACCGATGGATCGTCCCACACCGCTACCTCGGCCTCGATGCCCACCGCGGCCATGGCCGGAAGCAGCAGCTCCGCCTCGCCGCCAAGGCTTTCGAACCCGGCATCCACGGCAAAAGCAAGGCGAGGCACGGGCGAATCCTACGGACTGCCTTATATAACTTTAGGTACCTAAAGTTATATAAGGCTGAGGCAGATGTAACCCTAGGCGCCGGCCCGGGCCACCGATCGAGGTCATTTCTATGACGGTTTAGTTTCGGTTGCATGTCGACGAGGTAATGGTCGGCGTGCCCCTCACACAACCATTACGCCGCCCCAACCTGGGCCCCAGCGGCCACGGCCGCCGTACACCCGGGTCAACCCATCGGTCTCTCATTGGGGCGCGCCGGTCGGGCTCAACACCACCGGCACCACCAACGGTGAGACCGTGTTCTCCTACGGCAACTCCTCGCTTCGCCAAGGCATCACGCTGCTCTCCCCCAAGCGGGGCACCAGCAAAGGCACCGAAGGCAAGGTTGGACCCACCTAGCGACCACGGTGACGCCCGGTATCCCCGGCGACTCCGGCAGTGCGTTCCTGGACTCCAAGGGCCATGCCCTCGGGGTGCTCTCCACCCTGGGCGTCGACGTCCCCGGCGGCGTGGTCAACAACGTGAGCGACCTCGCTCACGAACTCGATTACCTGCGGTCCCACACCATGGGCGCCCTCACGGGGGTTCAACTGGTGAACGGCACCGAGGCGTTCACTCCCGGCCTTCCAATTCGGCGGTGAAAATCGCTTCAATTTGGGAGTCGAAAACGCTGGCGATCTTGAACGCAAGCGGGAGGCTCGGGTCGTAGCGACCGGTCTCGATTGCGTTCACGGTCTGACGGGACACACGGAGATGGTCGGCCAAGTCCGCCTGGCTCCAGCGACGCTCCGCCCGCAGTTCTCGCAAACGGTTCTTCACCGCGAGGGCCGCATGAGATAGCCGAGCGAACCGAGCCACGCGAGCGTCCCACCGATGA
>JANXNS010000046.1 GCA_025353965.1 Aquihabitans sp. | reverse complement strand
GGGATAACAGGCTAATCTCCCCCAAGAGTCCATATCGACGGGGAGGTTTGGCACCTCGATGTCGGCTCATCGCATCCTGGGGCTGAAGCAGGTCCCAAGGGTTGGGCTGTTCGCCCATTAAAGCGGTACGCGAGCTGGGTTTAGAACGTCGTGAGACAGTTCGGTCCCTATCCTCTGTAGCCGGAAGGAACTTGAGAAAGGCTGTCCCTAGTACGAGAGGACCGGGATGGACGCAGCTCTGGTGTGCCAGTTGTCCTGCCAAGGGCATTGCTGGTTAGCTACCTGCGGAAGGGATAAGCGCTGAAAGCATCTAAGTGCGAAGCCTGTTTCTAGATGAGGTTCCTCACTGGGTTAACCAGGTAAGGCCCGTGATAGACCAACACGTTGATAGGCCGGAGGTGTAAGCGTGGTAACACGTTCAGCCGACCGGTACTAATCGGCCGAGGGCTTGGATTTACTAAGAAGTTCGTGCTCGCTATGGAGTCATCAAGGGGTTAGAGCGCCGTCTCGGCGCTCCCTCATTGACAACAGATTTCGGTGACTATCGCGTCTGGGTCACACCCGTTCCCATCCCGAACACGGAAGTTAAGCCAGACTGCGCCGATGGTACTTGGGTGGATTCGCCCTGGGAGAGTAGGTCGTCGCCGGATTTCTCAGTTCAAAAGGCCTCGCTTCGGCGGGGCCTTTTGGCGTTTTCGGGCCAGCTCGCGGTGGGTCCGGGCAATGTAGAGCCAGGATGGGACCGGCTCGGGGTGGCGTCGATAGGATTGATCGATGCCCTCGAACGATCGACCTTCGTCGCGCCGTAGCCCAGGTGGGACCGGTGGCCGACCCTCCGGGGCGGGAAGTTCTGGCAGCGGTAAGGGTGGGGGTAAGCCGCCCGCTGGCCGAGGCGCTAAGCCGGCTGAGGATCGGCGAGGCCGGTCAGGCAGCGGAAGTGGTCGGGCTGGGTCGAGGCCGTCGAGTGGACGTGGCGACCCCCGAGAAGAAGGGCCCAAGACAGCCGGTCCCAAGACGTGGGGAAGCCTGGGTCGCCGTGGGGCGGGCCGGCTTTCCGATAGCGCCATTGACAATCGGAACGCGGTCGGGGCAACGGGGCGGGACGAGCGTCCTGACCCGGGCAACGAGAAGATCCACTGGGAACGGACCGACGATGTGCGCAAGCAGGCCTCCGGCGCCGTGTCGCGGGGCCGAACCGGCACCCGGGCAGCCCCCGGTCCGGCGTCGGATCTTGCCCCCAAGGAACGTCGTGGGCGCCCTGCTCGCAAGCCAGGTGCAGGCACGGCTGGTGCGATCTCCAAGGACGAGTTGGTTTCTGCCCTTGGCGCAACGCGTGGGGCCCGGGCCAACGAGCGCCTTCGGGATGCGGCGCATGCTTTCGAGCGCGAGCGTTTCGACGAGAGCCGGAGTTTGCTGCGTCCCATCGCGGAGCAGGCCCCCCAAGCAGCCAGCGTTCGGGAACTCCTTGGCCTCACCTATTACCGGCTCGGTCGCTGGTCCGACGCCATCCGCGAGCTGGAGGCCTTCCGTCAGCTCACTGGTTCCACCGAGCAGCACCCGGTTCTGGCCGATTCCTACCGGGCGCTCAAGCGGCGGACCGAAGTAGAAGATCTTTGGGAGGAGCTCCGTGAGAGTTCCCCATCAGCAGACCTCGTGACCGAAGGTCGTATTGTCATGGCCGGTTCTCTGGCCGATCGCGGCAAGTTCAGTGAAGCCATAGCGCTCCTGGAGAAGAGCCAGCGCTCCGTCAAGCGAGCAGAAATTCATCACCTTCGTCAGGCGTATGCATTGGCGGACCTCTACGAGCGGGCCGGTGATGTCGCCCGAGCCCGAGAGCTGTTTCGCTGGGTCCTTAGCTATGAGCCCGATTTTGCCGATGCAGCAGAGCGGGCCAGTTCACTGGCGTAGGCCCGCTGGTCTGGTCGCGGTGCCAGGGGGCGGGGTTGGCTGCGCTGGCTGACCATCGGCCAAGATGGTTGTTCACACCGGCAACCACAGGACGGGTTCGGCACGCATGGACCAGGCAAAGCTTGAGAAGGTCACGAACGGCAAGGGGTTCATCGCCGCGCTCGATCAGAGTGGTGGAAGCACTCCCAAAGCGTTGAAGCTCTATGGCATAGACGAGGGGGAGTACGAAGGCGAAACCGCCATGTTCGACCTCATGCATGCCATGCGCAGTCGGATAATCACCAGCCCCAGCTTCGTTGGCGATCGGGTAATTGGGGCCATCTTGTTCGAGCAGACCATGGATCGGGAGGTACTCGGCAAGGGGACGGCCGACTATCTCTGGACCGAGAAGCAGGTTGTCCCCTTCCTTAAGGTAGATAAGGGCCTGGCCGACGAAGCACAGGGCGTGCAGGTCATGAAGCCCATCGACAGTCTTGACGAACTGCTGGCCCGAGCCGCAGGCAAGGGCGTCTTTGGTACCAAAATGCGTTCCGTCATCAAACTGGCCAACGCCGTGGGCATCGATCAGATCGTGGATCAACAGTTCGAGGTTGCCGCGCAAATTGTGGCCGGCGGGCTACTGCCGATCATCGAGCCCGAGGTCGACATTCACAGTCCCGAGAAGGCCGAAGCGGAGACGCTTCTGCAGGCTGCGCTGCTCAAGGCCTTGGCCAACCTTTCCCCCGCCACAGCGGTGATGCTCAAGCTCACGCTTCCCGATGTTGATGGGTTCTACCGTGAGCTGGTCAATCATCCCAATGTGGTGCGCGTGGTCGCCCTCTCCGGTGGTTACACCCGCAAGGACGCCAACGCCCGTTTGGGCCGCAACTCTGGCGTGATTGCCAGTTTCTCGCGGGCGCTGACCGAAGGCCTGAGCGCCCCGCAGAGCGATGCCGATTTCGATGCAACCCTGGATCAGTCGATCAAGGGCATCTACGAAGCGTCGATCGCCTAATCCAGCCCATCTTGTGACCGATGTCGCTACGGTTGTAGCAGGGGGAGGGGAATCCCTCGGGGGACAAGATGACGAGGCACTGTGGCCGACCTTGACCAGACCAACGAACCCGTAGAACTCGACCGGGTCATCATCCGCTTCGCTGGCGATTCCGGCGATGGTATGCAACTCACGGGTGATCGCTTCACTAGCGCCAGCGCGGTCTTTGGTAACGACCTGTCGACGTTGCCGGAGTTTCCCGCCGAGATTCGTGCCCCCGCCGGCACGCTCGCTGGGGTTTCGGCCTTCCAGGTCCACATCTCCGATCACGAGATCACCACCCCCGGAGATGCGCCCAGCGTGTTGGTGGCCATGAACCCCGCGGCGTTGCGTTCCGAACTTCACCAATTGATAGTTGCGGGCACGCTCATCGTGAACACTGATGCCTTCGAGGAACGCAACCTCACCAAGGCCGGCTATCGGACCAATCCACTGACCGACGGATCGCTGGAGCGGTTCACGGTCTACGAAGTCCCGATGACCACGCTCACGAAAGACGCGGTGGCCCCGCTCGGGGTGAAGCCGCGAGATGCGGAGCGGTCCAAGAACTTCTTTGCGCTCGGTCTCATCAGCTGGATGTACACCCGCCCTTCCGCGCCAACCCTGGACTGGATCGACGAGAAGTTTGGGTCCAAGCCTCAGATGGCGGCGGCCAACCGGGCCGCCTTTGCTGCCGGCCATGCCTTCGGCGAGACGGCGGAGCTTTTCGAGCATCCGTATTCCATTCGTCCCGCGCCGCACGCGCCGGGGACCTACACCAACATCACGGGCAACACGGCGCTGGCGTGGGGCCTGGTGGCGGCTGGTCAGATGGCCAAACTGCCCATCTTCCTCGGTGGCTACCCCATCACCCCTGCGTCGGACATCCTTCACGAATTATCCAAGCACAAGAACTTCGGGATTCGGACGCTTCAGGCCGAAGATGAGATAGCGGGCATCGGTGCCGCGCTTGGCGCCGCGTTTGGCGGCCATTTGGCGGTGACCACCACCAGCGGCCCCGGCATTGCCCTGAAGTCAGAGACGATGGGCCTCGCTGTCAGCCTCGAACTCCCCCTGGTGGTGATTGATATTCAACGGGGTGGGCCCTCAACCGGCCTACCCACCAAGACCGAGCAATCGGATCTTCTCCAGGCCATGTATGGCCGACATGGAGAGTCGCCCATCCCCATCGTTGCCGCCTATAGCCCGGCTCGGTGTTTCGACGTGGCGATAGAAGCGGCGCGGATCGCGCTCAAGTACCGCACACCGGTACTACTTCTCTCGGACGGCTACCTGGCCAATGGATCCGAACCCTGGTTGCTTCCACAGGTGGTCGACTTGCCCGATATCTCGGTCGACTTTGCCACCGAAACGAACCATATCGATGGGGATGGAAACCCGGAGTTCTGGCCCTATCTCCGCGACCCTGACACGCTGGCCAGGCCATGGGCCATACCCGGGACGCCGGGCTTGGAGCACCGTATTGGCGGGATCGAAAAAGCCGACGGCTCGGGCAATATCAGTTACGACCCCGCCAACCACGAGCGAATGGTTCACCTGCGGGCGGACAAGATCGCCGGGATTGCCAACGACATCCCCCCGGTGACGGTCGTTGGCGACGTCGATGATGCGAACCTCCTCGTCGTTGGTTGGGGCTCCACCTGGGGTGCCATCGATGGCGCAGTGAACCGTTGCCGGGCGCGGGGCCACAGGGTGGCCCACGCCCATCTGGTTCACCTCAACCCGTTCCCCGCCAACCTCGGCGAGGTGCTCCAGCGTTACCCCCATGTGGTGGTGCCAGAGATGAACCTCGGCCAACTCTCACGGCTCCTACGGGCCGAGTTTTTGGTCGATGCCAAGTCGGTCACCAAGGTGCGCGGCGTGCCGTTTAGCGCCGGTGAACTCGAAGCAGCCTTCCTCAAGGAGATGGGTGCATGACGATCGATACCCCAACAACGACCCCGCAGGATTGGGCCAGCGACCAGGAAGTCCGCTGGTGCCCAGGTTGTGGTGACTACTCGATTCTCAAAGCCGTCCAGACCCTCATGCCTCAGCTCGGCGGTACGCCGGAGAACACCGTTTTCGTGTCCGGCATTGGTTGTGCCGCCCGTTTCCCTTATTACATGAACACCTACGGCATGCACAGCATTCATGGCCGTGCCCCCGCCATTGCCACTGGTCTGGCCATGGCGCGCGACGATCTGGATGTGTGGGTGGTCGGCGGGGATGGGGACATGTTGTCCATCGGCGGCAACCACCTCATTCATGCGCTACGCCGCAACGTAAACCTGACCATTCTCATGTTCAACAACCAGATTTATGGCCTCACCAAGGGCCAATACTCGCCCACCAGCGAGGTCGGAAAGGTGACCAAGAGCACGCCATTTGGTTCGCTCGACCAACCGTTCAACCCCATGAGCGTTGCGTTGGGAGCCGAGGCCAGCTTTGTGGCCCGCACCCATGATCTGGATCGCAAACACATGATGGAAATGTTCCGTCGGGCCCGTGAGCACCGGGGGGCAGCCTTCGTGGAGGTCTTCCAGAATTGCAACGTTTTCAACGATGGCGCATTCGCGGCCATCACCGCCAAAGGGGCGCGGGACGACATGCTGATACCTCTGGTCCACGGCCAACCGATTCGCTTTGGTGCCGAGCAGGAGAAGGGCGTGATCGTTGACGATCAAGGCCGTGCCCGCATCGTTTCAGTTGCCGATGTCGGCGAGGACGCGATCCTCGTACACGACGAGGCGCGGGCAGAACCCGGCCTGGCCTTCATGCTGTCTCGTCTATCGGCGGGGCCGTATGAGCCCACGCCCATAGGGGTGTTTCGCGCCGTTGCCCGCCCGGACTACGGCAGCGAAACCAACCGTCAGTTGGCGGCGGCGCAAGATAAGGCCGGCCCGGGGGACCTCACCGCCTTGCTCCACAGCCGGCCCACCTGGGACGTCGACTGATTTAGAAGGCCGATCGACGGTCGGCGTCTCGGGCGAGCGCATCCACCATGCGATCCACGTGGTCGGAGAAAACGGCGTCTATCCCCATGTGTAGAAGCCCGTCGAGCACGCGGTCGAATTGGGCATCCCAGGCGAACGCCAGAATGCCAAAGCGGTGAAACAGCGTGGCCAGACCGCCACTCCAGTCGCTCTGGTGGAGGTTCACCGCATCGATGTTGAGCGCCTGAAGCTGCGCACCAAGTCGCTCGGGTCCTTGCTTGAGCTTGGCCAGGCGGGTGGAGTCCACCAACCGAACGTGCGGCGACCCCTCGCGCCACGTCACCATCCGGTCAAGGTTGTCGTCGCAGAGCCAAAGCCTCGACGCCATTGTTGGATCTGCGGCCAGCGTTACCGCCACCGTTGGGCCTCCGGCGGCCGGGTCCTTCACGTCGAGGGAAAGTTCAAAGTCCGTCCCCAAGGAGCCGTACAGATCGGCCAATTCTGGAATGTAGGAGGGCAGGTCCGTCCGCCGCAGGTCGCCGATGCTCTTGCGTCGCAAGAGGGGCCCAACCACGCCATCGTGGTCGAGCACCGGGATTCCGTCGGCCGTAAGCCACACATCGCTCTCCAACCCGGTTGCCCCGAGGCGCAGCGCCAGTTCGAAGGCCTCAAGCGTGTTCTCGGGGGCATGGGCTCGGGCCCCGCGGTGGGCGAAGCCGATAGGCGGGACCTGACGGGAGAACAGAAGCGACGGCACGATCCCATGGTGGCCGATGCGAGCCAGTCACGGGGATTGTTTCCGTTTCGATGATGGCATGACCGGGCTTCCTCTCGCTCAAGTTCCCCGGTACGGCGCCGATAGAGGTGCTGTTGTTGGACTGGGAAGGCAGAGAACACATGGCCACAATTCGGGCAAGCTGCAGCACGTGCGGTGACGTAGAGGTGACCTCACAGGACGTGACCGTCCGCGTATGTCGTAATGACAGCTCGGGGACGTACTCGTTTTCGTGCCCCCGATGCGCGGTGATCGTCGTCAAGTCGGCCGAACCCCGGATCGTGGAACTGCTGGTCACCTCGGATGTGAACGTGGTGACCTGGTCCCTGCCGGATGAACTCGCCGAGCGCCATGAGGGCGCGCCCATCACTCACGACGACCTGCTGGATTTCCACGCGCTACTGGAAACCGACGGGTGGATGGAAACCCTGCACCGCATGACCCACCGCTGACCGCGAACCGCTCCGGCGTAGCGGCCGCTAGCATTTAATCCGTGCAAGCCGCCTGGATCGCTCCGCCCGCCGTGTTGGTTGCTGGCGCAGTTGCTGCGGTGGTCCTGGTTCGGCGCATTGCTGATGCCGTGAGCGAATTGGCCACCTCTGGGCGGCGATTCCGTCAGGTAGAAGACGCCATGATTCCGATTCGGGTCGAAACGCGTCGGCTCCGCACCTCGCTCGACGACTTCGACCGCCGGTAGGTTCCAGCCGTGTTCAACGTCGGAGGCCCCGAGATCATGGTGATCCTCGTGCTCGCCCTTCTGATTCTCGGCCCAGATCAACTCCCCAAGGCGATGCGTACCTTCGGCAACGTGATGGCCGAGATTCGCAAGGTCTCCGGTGGCTTCCAGGCCGAGATGCGTAAGGCCATGGACACGATCGACATAAGCGGTTCGGACACGGATAAGCCGCAGTCTTCCAATGGTCCATCCACGGTTGCGTCCTCCGATCCGCTACCAACCGCCTCCCCGCCAGAGGAGGCCGACGTCACCGAAGTGATCGCTCGGAACCCGGCAGCGTCATCCGACAGGCCGGTCGACGTCGTAGACCCAGTGCAGAACCAGCCCGCAGGCGATCCCGCCGATCGCGCTGCTGGCTGACCGCCTCCCCACTGATCGAGCCCCATGGCCACCACAACAAGTAATCCAACCGCCCCGGAAACGCACGAGGGCATGTCGCTCATGGAGCACCTCGTCGAGCTCCGCAGCCGCATCATGAAATGCGCGATCGCCATCGCCGTCGGGGCCGCTGCCGGATGGGCGCTTTTCTTCCCGGTTTTTCACCTGCTGATGCGTCCCCTCATAAGCCTCTCGGAAAATCCCAACGTCAAGGACCAGTTCCTGGCCCAAGACCCCTTGGAGATTTTCTTTCTGAGAATCAAAATGTCGGCTTATATTGGGCTCATTTTGGCCATGCCCTTCTTGCTCTGGCAGTTGTGGAAGTTCATTTCACCCGGGCTGTACCGGAACGAACGCCGTTACGCCACCGCTTTTGTGGTTTCAGCCTCACTGCTCTTCCTCCTCGGTGCGGGCATTGCGTACTTCACCCTCGGCGAGGCCTTGAAGTTCCTTCAGTCCATGGGTGGCGACGATGTCGTCTACCAATACTCAGCCAACAAATATTTGATGCTGATCGTGTACATGATGGTGGCCTTTGGGATTGGCTTTCAGTTCCCTATTGTCGTGGTGTTCCTGCAGCTGGTGGGTGTTGTTACCCCCAAGCAACTCAGCCAGTTCCGCCGCTTCGCCATTGTGATCATTTTCGTGGTGGCAGCGGTCATCACGCCCAGCGCAGATCCCATCAGCCTCTTCGCCCTGGCCATTCCTATGTGCTTCTTCTATGAGATTTCCATCCTCATCGGGCGTCTCGTGCATAGGCGCCGAGCCAAGGCTGAGGTCGCCGCCTAAACATGGTGACGGAGCCATGACGACCGAGGCCTTCGCCCTTGACCGCTTCCAGATCGCGGCCCTCGCCGCCATTGATGCGGGCCACAACGTCCTGGTTGCCGCCCCAACCGGGGCAGGCAAGACGGTCGTGGCCGAGCATGCGGTGGCCAGGGCATTGGCGGAGGGCCGGCGGGCTTTCTACACCACGCCCATCAAGGCCCTCTCCAACCAGAAATACGCCGATCTCGTGCGCCGACACGGGCCCGGCAATGTCGGCCTTCTCACCGGTGACAACGCCATCAACCCCGACGCTGGAGTCGTGGTGATGACTACTGAAGTGTTGCGGAACATGATTTATGCAGGGTCGGCCGCGCTCAACAATCTGGCCTGGGTGGTGTTGGACGAAGTGCACTACCTCCAAGACACGTACCGCGGACCGGTCTGGGAAGAAGTCATCGTCCACGCGCCAGTAGGCGTCAAGTTCGTGTGCTTGTCGGCCACCGTCTCCAACGCCGATGAGTTGGCGGGCTGGATTGCCGCCGCTCGGGGGCATACCGAGACGGTCATCGAGCACGAACGCCCCGTGGAGCTCGTGAACCATTACCTCGTGCACGAAAAAGCCACGGGCAACTTGGTGCAGCTCCCCACGTTGATCGGTGGGCGGCCCAACCCTGAGGGCGACCGATTCGACGCGCCCCCTATGGACGGCCCGAAGCATCTCCGTTACAAGCAGCGAGCCCGTCAGCAGTGGGGGACCCCACGGCGGACCGAGGTCATCGAGCACTTGTCCGGGAGCAACCTGCTCCCGGCCATCTACTTCATCTTCAGCCGAGCAGCCTGCGATGACTCGGCCCGAGCGGTCGTCGACGCGGGCATGCGACTGACCACCGCCGATGAGCGAGTGCGGATCCGGGCCATCGCCGAGCACCATGTGGATCACCTTTCCGAGAGCGACCTCGCCGTGCTTGGCTACGATCGCTGGCTGGGTGGGCTCGAGGCGGGGGCCGCCGCGCATCACGCCGGCATGGTGCCGCCGTTCAAGGAGGCGGTCGAAGCCTGCTTCGTGGAAGGACTCGTCAAAGCGGTGTTCGCCACGGAAACCCTGGCGCTGGGAATCAATATGCCGGCCCGATCGGTGGTTATAGAGACGCTCTCCAAGTTCACCGGGGAAACCCACGAAGACCTCACCCCATCGCAATACACCCAACTCACCGGTCGGGCCGGTCGGCGCGGTCTTGACCCCGTCGGTCACGCGCTGGTGTTGTGGTCACCGTGGTATGGCTTCGACAAGGTGGCCGCCTTGGCCGCTAGCCGGGAGTTTGTGCTGCGCTCCGCCTTTCGGCCCACCTACAACATGGTGGTCAATCTGGTTCGGCGTTATGACCGGGACCATGCCCACGAGCTACTGGGCCGGTCATTTGCCCAGTACCAAGCGGACCGCTCCCTGGGGAAGTTGGCTCATCGACGCGCCTCCCGGATGGTCTTGTTCGCGGCAGCGGAAGCAGCGGCCACGTGCGAGCTCGGAGACATTGCTGCCTACCGCGAGGCGAGACGGGCCGAGCGAGCAAGCTTGCGAGATGCCCGGCGAACTCGCGAGGACCGCGTGTCGGCCGCAGTGGACAGGCTGAAGCCCGGCGACGTGATCCGCTTCGGTACACATCGACTCGCCGTTCTCTCGGCGACGTACCGCAAGGGCAGCCTTCGGCTGAGGATGATTGACCAAGACGCCCACGTCTCGGTGCTCGATCCGGAAGACTTCGACGGTCCGCCCGTGGTCGCGGCAACGCTGGCTTACCCGTCGTCCTACGACCCTCGAAACCGGATCTTCCAGCGACAGGCCGCGGCGCTACTCCGTAAGGCCCGGTTGAAGCACCGGTCGGGTGGCGGCGAGCAACCTGGTGAAGACGCCGTTCTCGATTCCGCCGTATCAGCCGCCCGCGAATCGCCTGTTGCGGCTTGCCCTGATCTTGACCGACACCTGTCGGCCGCGTCCGAGCGTGATCGCCTGCGCCTGCAGATTGATGACGTGGAACGTCGGCTGGAGGAGAAGGGGAGTTCGCTTACCCGGCAGTTCGACCGGATCGAGGCGCTCTTGAACCGCTGGGGCTTCCTCAAGGAGTGGAACCTCACCGAGCGCGGCGAGGTCCTGGCCCGGGTATTCCATGAAAGCGACCTGCTGTGCGCGTCGGTCATGTGCGAGGGTCTCCTGGACGGCCTCGACCCGGCATCGCTGGCCGGCTTGGTCTCGCTGCTTACCTACGAACACCGCTCCAAGGAGCCACCGCCGGCGCCGTGGTATCCGTCCAAAGAAGTCCGCGACCGCGCCCACGCGATTGATCGGCTGGCCCGCAAGCTCGGCAACGACGAGATGAAGACCGGGTTATCGGCCACCCGGCTGCCAGACCCAAGTTTCCTGGCTTTGGCCTACGCCTGGGCCGCTGGCGAATCATTCGACGTGGTCATCGCCGACGAGGATCTCTCTGCGGGAGACTTCGTGCGGA
>JANXNS010000033.1 GCA_025353965.1 Aquihabitans sp. | reverse complement strand
ACCCGGTGGTAGAGGGGCGGACCCGACGTACCGACTGCAGCCAGGTCACCGACGGCGGTGCGGGCATCGTGCTGGCCACCGATGCCTTCCTGCGCGATCATCCGGAGCTGTTGGCTTCTGGCCGAGCATCTCGAATCGTGGGCTGGGGTCACCGAACCGTTGGGCTCCCGCTGGCCGACAAGCTCGAGCGCAGCCGGGACGACACCCACGTCATGCCTCATGTGCGTGACACCTTCGCCGACGCCATTCGCCGTGCCGGCCTGAACACGGTCGATGACCTCAGCGGCATAGAGGTGCACGATTGCTTTACGGCGTCGGGCTACCTGGCCATTGACCACGTCGGGATTACGGCCCCTGGAGATTCGTGGAAGGCCATCGAGGCGGGTGAGATCGAACGGGACGGGCGGTTGCCGGTGAACCCGGGCGGTGGCCTCATCGGTGGTGGCCATCCCGTGGGCGCATCGGGTGTTCGCATGGTGCTCGATGCGTCCCGCCAGGTCACGGGGCGAGCGGGTGCAACCCAAGTCGAGGGCGCGGAGCGCTTCGGCACCCTGAATATCGGCGGTAGTACCGCTACTACTTGCTCGTTCGTTGTGGCTTCGGCCGACGCCGCATGAGCGGCGCCATGATCACCGGCGAAGTCCGGCGCACACTGCCGGACGACGATACGCACCCCTACCGATCCGGGGCTTGGCGACCTCAGCACCGTGAGTGGCAGGTCGACGACGTAGAAGTTGTGGAGGGGGCCATCCCCGACGATCTCGACGGCCTCTACGTCCGCAACACCGAGAACCCACTCCACGAATCCATCACGCGGTATCACCCGTTCGACGGTGACGGAATGGTCCATGCCATACGGTTTCGCGGCGGCAAAGCGTCGTACCGGAATCGCTTTGTTCGCACCGACGGCTTCGAGGCCGAGCAAGAGGCCGGGGAGTCCTTGTGGGCCGGCCTGGCGGAGGATCCACGCGTCGCCAAACGGGGCGACGGGCGTACTGCCCGTGGGGCCATGAAGGACGCGTCGAGCACGGACCTCGTGGTGCATCGTGGCGAGGTTCTCACCTCGTTCTGGCAGTGCGGCGAGCTCTACCGAATGGACGCTGGCACCCTCGCGACGCTGGGCCCGACGCGGTGGGACGGTTGGTTTCCTGAGGCTGGTGTCTCGGCCCACACCAAGGTCGATGAGGCAACAGGCGAACTGTTCTTTTTCAACTATGGCAAGGAAGCTCCTTACCTTCATTTTGGCGTGGTCGATGCCCACGGAAAGCTCGTCCACTACACGCCGGTGCCGTTGCCAGGCCCCCGCCTCCCGCACGACATGGCCATCACCGAACATTTCGTGGTGCTCAACGACCTGCCCATGCACTGGGACGAAGACCTCTTGGCCAAAGGTGTTCATGCCGTTCGCATGCACGACAAGCCGACCCGGCTCGCCGTAGTTCCCCGTCGTGGCGGACCGGAAGACGTGCAGTGGTTCGAGGCCGATCCCACCTACGTGCTGCACTGGACCAACGCCTATGAGGACGGCGACGACATCGTTCTCGAAGGGTTCCACCAGGGCAATCCGTCGCCCAAGCCAGAGGCGAACGATGCCATGTGGATGTTCCGCTACCTAGCGCTGGACTGGATGCAAACCCGTCTCCACCGGTGGCGATTGAACCGGCGGACCGGCGTCTGTTCCGAGGAGCGGATGCGAGATGACTTCACGGAGTTCGGGATCATCAATGGCCGCCATACCGGCCGCCGTCACCGCTACGTGTGGGCGGCCCACGGCAAGCCCGGCTGGTTCCTCTTCGATGGCCTGGTGCGCCACGACACCGACACAGGTCACGACGACGAGCTGGCGTTGCCCGACGGGGTGTACGCGTCGGAGGTGGGCGTCGCGCCCAAGGCCCATGCCACCGCAGAGGACGACGTCTACGTGGTGACGTTCACGACCGACGAAGCCAACGATGTCTCGGAATGTTTGGTGCTGGATGGCCGACGAATCTCCGACGGCCCGATCGCCAGGCTGAGGCTCCCGGAACGTATTTCCAGCGGTACCCACTCGGCCTGGGCCCCAGGGGCGCTTCTCTCCTGACCCGCGGGTCAAGTGCGGTCTAAGATTCTCCGGGTCGGGAATAGGTCGAGAACAAGGGGTCACACATGGAAGAGCTTTCGGGCAAGGTCGCGGTCGTCACCGGAGGGGCCTCGGGCATTGGCTTGGCCATGGGTCGTGCGTTTGCGGCCGAGGGAATGAAAATCGTCCTGGCCGACATCGAGGCCGACGCGCTGGCTAAGGCGGTTGCCGATCTCCCCGAGGGCACCGAGGTAGAGGCGGTGGTGTGCGACGTGAGCGACGCAGCACAGGTCGATCTGCTCCGGGATCGTGCCGTCGAACGTTTCGGTTCCGTCCAGGTGGTGTGTAACAACGCGGGCGTGGGGGCTGGTGGTCTGGTCTGGGAGCACTCGCTGGACGATTGGCAATGGGTGATGGGCGTCAACCTGTGGGGTGTTATCCACGGGGTGAAGTCGTTTACCCCGCTCATGCTTGAACAGGGCGAAGGCCACATCGTCAATACCGCCTCCATGGCTGGCCTCACATCGGCTCCGTTCATGGGGATCTACAACGTCACCAAGCACTCAGTGGTCACGCTGTCGGAGACGCTTCACAGCGACCTGCAGATCGTCGGGGCCAGTGGTGTGGGCGTTTCGGTGCTCTGCCCGGGCTGGGTCCAGACCCGCATCCACGAGGCCGGTCGCAACCGTCCCGGCGCCGACGGCGCGGTTCAGGCGGCTGAAGGGGCCGACGATGCCGGGTTTGCCGACATGGTGGGCAACCTCATTGCTGGTGGGCTCGAGCCAACTGATGTTGCGGCCATGGTCGTCGACGCCGTCCGGACCCGCCGCTTTTACATCCTGACCCACCCGGACTGGGCGCCGATGATCACCGATCGCACCGATCGGATTGTGGCCGGCAAAGATCCCGTTATCGCCACGCTGCCGGTGTAGCCACACCACCCAGGCCGCGGAGTGTCGTACCCCCTCGGCACTATGGGGTCATGCTCCTAGCCACCGTCTGTCCCGGGTGCGGCCGCTCCGGTCCAGCACCTTGTGCTGACTGCGTCGCGGGGATGGTGCCATCGAGTTCGGTCCCGGTTCCGTCGTCGTTCGACCGGTGCGCGGCATTGCTGTCGTATGAGGGAGCAGCGCGCGAGATCGTGGCTCAGCTCAAGTATCGCAACGTGCGTTCCCCGGTTGCCTGGCTAGGCCGCGGGGTGGCTGGGTTGGTCGTTGTGGGGGAGGTTGACATCATCACCTGGGCGCCCACCACCGAGCTACGCCGCCGTCGTCGCGGGTTCGACCATGCCGAGCTCTTGGCCCGACGCGTCGCTCGTGAGTTGGGGTTGCCCTGCCGCGCCCTTCTCAGCCGCAGTCCTGGGCCACCTCAGACGGGGCGGACCGTGCTTGAACGCCATCGTGGGCCGGCATTTCTTCCCACCCGACGGGTCGCTGGACGGCGTATAGCGGTGGTGGACGACGTGGTCACGACGGGAGCGACCTTCGACGCGGCCGGGCGAGCGCTGCGGGCCGCAGGTGCGGTCCATCTGGTTGGTCTGGCGGCTGCGCACCCAACGTAGATACATGCGGATTTCTGCCTCGTCATCGGCTTCGCGCACTTCGGGCGCGCCGGGCGAAAATTCGGGTCTACGATCCGGGGACCATCCCCGTTCAGGAGGTACCGCTGGTGCAGGTCACGGTCAGTCGTCGCCACACGGAGGTCCCCGAGAGTTTGCGGGTCATGACCGAGGAGAAGATCGGGCGTCTCGCCCGCTTCGTCGACGGTCTGGACCATGCAGAGGTTCATTTCTCGGAGCACAAGAACCCCCGCATCGCCGACAAGGAGGTGTGCGAGGTCACCATCGAGGGCCACGGGCACCATGTTCGGTGCAAGGTCCAAGCCCCAGACGGGTTTCAAGCGGTCGACAAGGCCTACGACAAGTTGGAGCACCAGCTCCACAAGCTCAAAACCAAACTCCGTCAGCGGTATCAGGGTGCACCGAAGGGCAAGAAGGGTGTCGACAGCCTGGGGGCGGTCGTCGGGCTGGGTGATGCCCCGGTGGTTCCCGAAGGCAGCACCGAGGAGGACGAAACGTTCGACTCGGGCCCCAAGATTGTGAAGGCCAAGCGCTTCGCCATGTTCCCGATGAGCGCGGAGGAGGCCGTTCAGCGCATGGAGCTCATTGGCCACGGTTTCTTCTTCTTCACGAACGCAGAGACCTCCCGTGCCGCCGTGGTCTACCGCCGAGAAGACGGCCAAGTCGGTCTGATCGACGAGGCTGATTAGCTGGTCGGCGGGGCTCCGGTAAACCCAGGGCCGGGTCCGACCGGTGTTGGGTGGCGAACGTTCTAGACTTCCCTACCTCATGGGTGTACTCGACAAGCTCCTCCGGGTCGGCGAAGGCCGCAAGGTCAAGGCTCTTCAAAGCCTGGTCCCCGACATAAACGCGCTCGAAGACGAGATCAAGAAGCTCTCGGACAGCGCGCTCCAAGCCAAGACGGGCGAGTTCCGTCAACGGCTCGACAATGGGGCGGAGCTAGACAGCCTCCTAGTCGAGGCGTTTGCCGTGGTTCGCGAGGCCGCTAGCCGCACCATTGGGCAACGTCATTACGACGTGCAGCTCATGGGTGGTGCTGGCCTGCACTTTGGCTGGGTGGGCGAGATGAAGACCGGCGAGGGCAAGACGCTGGTCTCCACCCTGCCCGTGTATCTCAATGGTCTTACCGGTAAGGGCGTCCACCTCATTACGGTGAACGATTACCTGGCAACGCGCGATGCGGAGTGGATGGGTCAGATTCATGGCTGGATGGGCCTCAAGACCGGTCTGATTTTGCCCGGCAATGAGGGCGCTGAGTTCAAGCGGTCGCAGTACGCGTGCGATGTCACCTACGGCACCAACAACGAGTTCGGGTTCGATTACCTCCGCGACAACATGGCCACGCGCCGCTCAGACAAGGTCCAGCGCGGTCACAACTACGCCATCGTGGATGAGGTGGACTCAATCCTCGTGGATGAGGCCCGTACGCCGCTGATCATCTCCGGCCGGATCGCCGACGCAGCCAAGCTCTATTACAAGTTCGCCAGCATCGTGCGGGGTCTTACCCGGGACGAGGACTACGACGTCGATGAGGAGAAGCGCATCGTCGCCCCCACCGAGGAAGGCGTCTCCAAGGTGGAGGACGCCCTCGGTTTGGAAAACTTGTACGACGCCGTGCAGCAGAACCTGGTCCACCAGTTCCAGGCGGCGCTTCGGGCCAAGGAGCTCTACAAGCGGGACAAGGACTACATCCTCCAGCACGGCGAGGTGAAGATCGTCGACGAGTTCACCGGCCGCATCCTTGAGGGACGGCGCTGGTCGGAGGGTCTCCATCAGGCGGTGGAGGCCAAAGAGGGCGTGAAGATCAAAGAGGAGAACCAAACCCTCGCCACCATCACCCTCCAGAACTATTTCCGCATGTACGACAAGTTGGCCGGCATGACCGGCACGGCGGTCACCGAGGCGGCGGAGTTTGAGGGCACGTACGCCCTCCAGGTCGTCCCCATTCCCACCCACCGCGACCTTGTCCGGTTGGATCAGCCAGACCTCATCTACAAGTCAGAAGACTTCAAGTACGAGGCCGTGGTCGACGACATCGCCGAGCGCTATGAGACCGGCCAGCCCGTGCTGGTGGGCACCATCTCCGTCGAGAAGTCAGAAAAGCTCGGCCGGATGCTGGAGAAGCGTGGTATCCCCCACGAGGTGCTCAACGCGAAGCAACACACCCGTGAGGCAGAGATTGTTACCCAGGCCGGGCGGCTCCATTCCGTCACGGTGGCCACCAACATGGCCGGTCGTGGGGTCGACATTCTCCTCGGTGGCAACCCCGATGGCTTGGCCAGCCAGGACCTCCGGGCGGAAGGGCTCGATACTGAGACCGATGAGGGCAAGGCCCGTCTAGAGGTCCTCCTCGCCAACTACAAGCAGCAGACCGCAGAAGAAGGCGAGCTCGTCCGAGAAGCCGGCGGCCTCTACGTGCTCGGTACGGAACGCCACGATTCCCGTCGTATCGACAATCAGTTGCGTGGCCGTTCCGGTCGACAGGGAGACCCCGGCGAGAGCCGTTTCTACCTTTCGCTTGAGGACGAGCTCATGCGCCTGTTTGCTACCGGTGCCATGAACTGGGTGATGGGCAAGGCCCTTCCCGACGACATCCCGATCGAAGCCAAGATGGTCACCAAGGCCATTGAGCGGGCCCAGAACACCGTTGAGCAACGCAATGCGGAGATCCGTAAAAACGTGCTCAAGTACGACGAGGTCATGAACGAGCAGCGCAAGGTGATCTACAAGCGCCGTGATCAGATCCTCGACGACGCGGACCTGCGTGAGGAAACACTGGACTACCTCTCGGAGGCCGTTACCGGCACCGTGGCCACGTTCTGCGTGGCCGAAGCGGACGACGAGTGGGACCTCGAAGGTCTGCACGCGGAGGTGACCTCGTTCTGGCCCACCAAATTCACCGAAGCAGATCTGGGCCAGGCCGAAAGCACGGCGGATCTTCAGGTGAAGTTGCTTGATGAGGCAACGGCGTACTTCGAGGTGCGGGAAGGTGAGCTAGGTCCGGACACCATGCGCCAAATCGAGCGCCAGGTCATGCTCAACATCATCGATCAGCACTGGCGTGAGCACCTGCTGGAGATGGACTACCTGGAGGAGGGCATCAACCTTCGGGCCATGGGCCAGCGTGATCCGCTGGTGGAGTGGCAGCGTGAAGGCTACGAAATGTTCGGCGTGATGATGCAGACGATCGCTCAGGATTTCGTCAAGTATGTGATGCACGTGGAGGTCGTGGTCGACGACGACGACACCATCAGCGACATCACCGATCTGGCCCTGTCTGGCCCTGAGGATCCGTCCGAATCAAGCGGTGGTATGGCTGCGGCGGCCCGGGCCCAGGCGGCGGCCGATGGCGGCTCGGTACTGGTGGCCGATGAGCCTGAGGTCGTGCAGGCCCCCGTAGTGAAGTCAGAGTGGGACAAGACCCCGCGTAATTCGCCGTGCCCCTGCGGCAGCGGCAAGAAGTTCAAGAACTGCCACGGCGCGTAGCCCTAAGGCCGCAGGTTGCCTGCGTCCAAGGTGATCACCTGATCTGCTCGATCGAGAAGCCGCGGCCGGTGGCTCACCGCTAACACGGTGAGGCTGCCAGCGGCGGCGGCAAACAGCCCGTCCCACAAGCGGGCCTCGGTGGTCACGTCGAGCGCGCTGGAGAGATCGTCAACGACGAGGAGCTCGGGCTCTCGGACGAGCGCCCGGGCGGCAGCGGAGCGCTGGACCTGGCCCCCGGACAGGCGCACGCCCTTTGGCCCGACCATGGTGTCGAGACCATCGGGCATCTCTGGCAGGTCATCGTCCAGGCAAGCCAGCGCGAGCGCCGCTTGAAGCCCAGCGGGATTGACGCCGAGCAAAATGGTGTCCGCCAGTGTCTCGGAGAAGAGCCGCGGGACCTGCGGTACGTAGGCCACCCGGGGCGGAACGAACACGGTCGAAGGGTCGTCGATGACGTCATCGTTCCAGCGAATTGAACCGCTGGCCCGTGGCACCAGACCGAGCATGGCCCGCAGCAGCACGGACTTCCCCGCTCCCACCGGCCCGGTGATCACAACGAGCTGACCCCGGACCACGTTGAGGTCCACGCCGCAGACCTGGTCGGTGTCGTCGAGGTGCACATGGAGGTCGCGGATTTCGAGGCGTCGGAGGCGATGGTCGGCCGTTCTTTGGGCGCGGGGGACCACGGCATCGGTTGCGTACGCCGGCGGACCGTTGCGCAGGTAGGTCTCGACCGGGGCCGACGCACGGTCTGGATCACGGTCGCCGATGAGACGTCCGAGGCGGGCGGCTGAGATTTCGGCTTGGCGTTGCCACGCTGACCACCTCGCGGTGATGCGCGGCAGGCTGGAGACCAAGGTGGCGTAGGTCGTGAAGAGCCCGATGTCGCCAACGGTGAGGTCCCCTCGACGAAGCGCGGGGGCGACCAACACCAAGGCGAGACCGAGCCCGGCATTGGCAGTGATGCCACCCAGCACTTGGGAAACCTGGGTGCCGACCTGGTCCCGGCGGGCCGCCACGGCGCGAGCTTGGCCGAGTTCTTGGAAGCGCCGCAGGATCGCCGGTTCGGCGGCGGCCACCTTGATCGCGCCGATCGCGCCGAACGAATCGCCGATGAAGCCGGTGACCCCAGCGGTGGCCTCGCGCTCTTGCCAACGCCACACGCGCAGCCGTGAAGCCAGTGCCTGGCCGATCCAGAGCACGACGACAATGGGTATGGCCATGGCCAACGCGGCTGGGGGCGAGATGATGACCAAAACGATGAGGCCGCCGACCGATGCGAGGGTGGCGGCCACAAGATCAAGCCAGACGTCGAGCACCTGGGCAATGTCGCGGGCGTCGTCGCGAAAGCGGCTTACGGCCTCGCCGGGAGAGCCGGGCAGCCTTCCGGTGACCGGACCCGGATCTTGTCCGAGCGAACGGATCACATTGACCCGAGGCACGGTGTTCCAGAAGACAAAAGCTCCGTGCCATTGGACAATGGCGGGCAGGAGGATGAGCCATCGGCCGATCTCGAACCCGGCCAGAACGGCTACCAAAGTCCAGATACCGGCCCCATTGGCTGGCGGGAGACGGTCGAGTACGCCGCGTAATGCCAGGCCGGTGATCAGCGGCAGGGTAAAGAACAGGCACCACATGGATACCGAGATGGCCCAGGTCCGCGTGTCGGCGCGCAGAATTCTCCAGGCGAACCGGAAGCTGCTGGCGGTCTCGGGGGCGGTCATTTCGTGACCTCCTCGGGAGCACGGCCAGCCTCGAGCAGTTGGTGGAATCGCGACGACGTGTCTATGGCCAGGAGGGCCCGCTCATCGTGCTCGACCACTCGGCCGTGCTCGAGCACGCAGATGCGGTCGACGCGATCGAGCGTCGCCAGGCGATGGGCGATGATCAGCGACGTCCGACCAGCGAGAAGCCGGTCGGTGGCCGTGGCGAGGCGAGCTTCGGTGAGGGGATCGAGCCGACTCGACGCCTCATCCAGAATGACCACGGCCGGGTCGGCCAGGAGCACACGGGCGAAGGCCAAGAGCTGGCCTTCGCCTGCCGAAAGCTCGGCTTGGCCGTCGAGATGCTGGTCGAGGCCATTGGGGAGTGAGCGCAGCCACGGTTCCAAGCCCACGTCGGTGAGCGCCTGTTCGAGCTCAGCATCGGTGGCGGCGAGGGTCCCGAAGACGGTGAGGTTGTCCCGGAGGGAGGCGCGGAACAGCTCCACCTCTTGGGTCACGATCCCAATTCGGCCTCGGAGATCGGCCAAGCGGAGGGAGCGCACGTCTGCCCCACCCACCAGGATTGCGCCGGCTTCGGTATCCCACAGCCGAGCCACCAGGCGACCGATCGTGGTCTTGCCGGAGCCGGTCCGGCCCACGATGCCCAACGATGTGCCGGCCGGAACGACCAGGTCGACACCATCGAGCACGGGGTGACCGGTGCCATACCCGAAGGTCACATCCTTCAGCTCGACGC
Organism: Aquihabitans sp.; assembly: GCA_025353965.1. Classification (GTDB taxonomy): domain Bacteria; phylum Actinomycetota; class Acidimicrobiia; order Acidimicrobiales; family Iamiaceae; genus Aquihabitans. Next base: position 8,752 of record JANXNS010000033.1, on the reverse strand, counting down.
TGAGCGCGCCTGCCCCAAGGTCTGGGCCGTCGCCGTCGACCAACGCGGTGTGGGTGGCCAGCAGTCGGGCCGCTCGCCGGGTACCAGCAATGGCTTTCTGCGCCTCGGCCAACTGCTCGGCTACTCGCCACAGGGGGTCGCTCACGAGCTGCGAGAAACGAAGCAGGGTGAGGACTTGCCCGACGGACATGTCGCCTCGGCGGGAGGACCACACGCCGAAGGCCAGGATCAACGCCGAACCCGCAGCAAAAACTGCTCCGGCGATGGAGATGGAACCGTCGCCGCGAACCGCGGCTCGGCGGGCCGTGCGCCACCAGCCTGCGGAATGTTGTTGGAGTCGGTGTTCGGCCCAGCGCCCCGCACCGTTGGCCCGGAGATCCTCGAGGCCACCGAGACGTTCCTCTACGTCGCCATAGAGCTTCGCTTGTACTTCCCGCTCGTCGTCGTAATACGGAACGGCCACCCGGCGCAGCTTCACCATGACCACCAGCGCGGCGGCGATGGTGAGGCCGATGAGGATGCTGGCTCGCCAGTCGATCACGGCCGAGATGGCCAGGACACCGACGACCAAGATCGCGTTGCCGATCAGTTGGAGCACGGCGGTGGAAGCAAAGCGGGTAACGGCATCTATGTCGCCGTCAATCCGCTCGATGAGTTGGCCCGGGCTGTGGTCGCCATGCCAATCCAGATCGAGCGAAAGGGCATGGTGGCAGAGATCACCTCTCAGGTTGTTGCCCACGCGCCAAGCCATCCGGACCGAGAGCCAGGTGACTACGAGCTGGAGGCCGTCGCCGGTGAGGGTGGTGATGAGGAAGGCGGCGGCCAGGCCCAACAGCACGGACAGGGCATCTCCGGCGAGCGCCGAGTCGACGAAGCGCCCAACGAGGACAGGCCCAGCCAACGGCAAGATCATGGCTACGACCAAGATCCCCACCAGCGCGGACAGTTGGCGGCGCTCGGGGCGCAGGTAGGCCGCCAGGAGGCGGGCGTCGTTGGGTGGGTTGGAGGTGGGGGACATGGTGAGGTGGTTTCGTCGGGCGCGCCGGTGTTTACCAACCGCGCCGCCGAGCCGGATCACGTTAGGGAGCGCTTGGCCCTCTCGCCGAGCGAATTGACCACTTCTTTCGGTAATCGCTGGTCAGGACGCACGGTGGCCTGCGACGATGCATGCCGTGGCGCACAACAGCGATGACGAGACCGCAACGCGGGTTCGGATGGCGATCGCCTCTGACGTCGAGGCGATACTCGGGCTCGTCCAGGACTTGGCCGACTACGAGCGTGAGCCGGACGCGGCGGAAGCAACGCCCGATCAGTTTCACGAGGCGCTCTTCGGGCCGGATCCCCGAGTGCATGCCCATGTGGCCGAGGTCCGTCAGGCCGACGGGTCCTGGGTTGTGGTCGGTATGGCTATCTGGTTCGTCACCTTCTCGACCTGGAAAGGATGCCACGGGCTCTGGCTGGAGGATCTCTTTGTTGTGCCCGAACACCGGCGGCTGGGGCTGGGCCGTGAACTCCTGGCCACGCTGGCCAGGATTTGCGAGGAACGTGACTGGCCGCGCTTTGAGTGGTGGGTGTTGGACTGGAACGAGCCGGCCCACCGCTTCTACCAATCGATCGGCGCCCGGCCCGAGGACGAGTGGACCACTTGGCGCCTGGACGGAGACCCGCTCAAAGCGCTGGGGGCAGACTGAACTGAACCTGGAAATCTGGGGTCGTTTGTTGGTTCGGGAGTGGTTCGGGGAGACTTGGCGGATCATGCGAGATGTCAGCGACGAGATCAGCGCCCTGCGCAAGCGGCACCACGAAGCCGCTACCTACCTGAAAATCGAGGAACTCCGGGCCCGGCGACCCCAACTGGAGACCGAGGCATCGCGCCCCGATCTCTGGGACGATGCGGACAAGGCCCGGCTCGTGACCGGCGAGCTTTCGTCGGTCACCGATGACCTCGGGCGCTACGACGTGCTCGGGTCGCGGATCGACGATCTCGAAGTGCTGGCTGAGCTGGCCCGCGAGGAGCACGACGATTCGGTGGCGGCGGAGATCGAGAATTCGCTCGTGACCTTGGCCAAGGATTTCTCCGCTCTTGAACTGCGCAGCCTCTTCACCGGCGAGCACGATGAGCTGGATGCCATCTGCGAGGTTCAGTCCGGCGAGGGCGGTGCTGATGCCCAGGACTTTGCCAACATGTTGCTCCGCATGTATCTGCGATGGGCCGAACGCCGAGGGTTCGACGTGGAGTTGGACGAGGTTTCGGAAGGCTCCGAAGCGGGGATTTCTTCGGCGACGTTCATGGTCAAGGGTCGCCACGCGTACGGCTTGTTGCGATCTGAACATGGGGTCCACCGCTTAGTGCGGATGAGCCCGTTCAACGCTCAGGGCAAGCGTCAGACTGCGTTTGCCGCCCTGAAGGTCACCCCGTTCCTGGAGGATGTGCCCGACATCGTCATCGACGACAAGGAACTCCGAATCGACACGTACCGATCATCAGGGGCGGGCGGCCAGCACGTGAACGTGACGGACTCCGCCGTGCGTATCACCCACCTGCCGACGGGCACGGTGTCGTCGTGTCAGAACGAGCGCAGCCAGCATCAGAACAAGGACCGTGCCATGCAAGTGCTCAAGGCCAAGCTGGCCGAGTTGGAGCGCCGTAAGCGTGAGGACGAGCTCAATGCCATCCGTGGGGTGCAGCACTCGGTGGGCTTTGGGTCCCAGATCCGTTCCTACGTGATGCAGCCGTACCAAATGGTCAAGGACCTGCGCTCCGAGCACGAAACCGGCAACATCGACGGCGTGTTCGACGGTGCCCTCGATGACTTCATGGAGGCCTTCCTACGTTGGCAGCGTTCGGAGTCGCTCACCGTGGAGTAACCGGCCTTGGGCGGGTGGGGTGCCGCGGTTGGGCTGTAACCCCGCGGTAACGTTGTTGCCTGGCACCGGGCCTCCCTCCGCCCGCCCGGTTCTGTCCGCTGCCTGGGGTCCGCACTGCATGATCAAGCTCGAGAACGTGTCGAAGGTCTTCAAGGGAGACGTTGTCGCCCTCCGTGAGGCCAACTGCGACATCAACAAGGGCGAGTTTGTGTTCCTGGTGGGTCCGTCCGGGTCGGGGAAGTCCACCATGATTCGCCTGCTCAATAAGCAGGACGAACCCAGCACCGGTGCCATCTACGTGGCGGGCAAGCACATTGGGGAGCTGAGTAGCTGGAAGGTCCCGTATCTGCGCCGCAATATCGGCTGCGTGTTCCAGGACTACAAGCTGCTCTCCAACAAGACGGTCTATGAGAACGTGGCCTTCGCCCTGGAGGTCATTGGGCGACCCCGTCATGTGGTCAAGACGCAGGTCCCGGCCATCCTCGAGCTGGTCGGCTTGTCCAAGAAGCACAAGAATTACCCCGATGAGCTCTCCGGCGGTGAGCAACAACGGGTGTCGATCGCCCGGGCGTTCGTCAACCGGCCACTGATCCTTTTAGCCGATGAACCGACCGGCAACCTCGACCCGGCAACGTCAGTGGGCATCATGCGCCTGCTGGATCGCATCAACCGCACCGGGACCACGGTGGTCATGGCCACCCACGATCGCAGCATCGTCGACACGATGCGTCGCCGAGTCATAGAGCTGGACCGCGGTTCCATTGTTCGCGACCAAGCTCGCGGCGTCTACGAATAGCCCAGGAACAACATGGCCCTCAACGGCAACTACGTCTTCAGAGAAACCACTGCCAACCTCACGCGCAACATCACGCTCACGGTTGCTTCCGTGCTCACCGTGTTCGTGTCGCTCGCCATCGTGGGGACCACCGTGTTGGTGCGCCAAGGCGCGCAGAACATGACCCGGCAATTCGAGGGAGGCGTCGAGTTCATCGTCTACCTCGACCCAAAGATCAATGACCAGCAACTGGCTGCGGTGCGCAAGGACTTGGGGGACAACCCGGGGATTCGGAAGATTTCCTATGTCAATCAGGAGGAGACGTACACCCTTTTCAAAAAGCTGTTCAAGGGCCAAGAATCGATCTTGCGAAACGTCCGGGCCTCGGATCTACCCACCAGCTTCAAGGTTGAACCGGTCGACAAGAGCGTCATATCGGTCTCCCAATTGGCCACCCTGTATCGCAAACAGGCCAACGTCTACGACGTAACCGCAGCCACCGATGTCATCCGCGAGATGAAGGGTATGACGACGTTCGTCAACAACGGGCTCACGCTGTTTGCGACCTTCCTCCTGGTGGCATCGAGCTTGTTGATCCTCAACACCATCCGAACCGCCATGTTTGCCCGACGGCGCGAGATCGAGGTCATGAAGCTGGTCGGGGCGACCAACTGGTTCATTCGCGTCCCCTTCATGTTGGAGGGGCTGGTTCAGGGTCTCATCGGCGGTGCCTTGGCCGTTGGCTTTGTGTTCCTGGCCCGCCGCTGGCTCGACGAGCTACTCAATAGGTCGGACGGCTTGAAGCTCCTGCAGAACTTCTCGATCGCTTCGAGCGATGTCACGCTGGCCTGTTTGATCGTGGTGGCGACCGCCGTGGCGCTCAGTGTCATCAGTTCTGCGCTGGCCACCCGTCGATTCCTGGACGTCTGAGCCAGTCAGCTAGCCGGGTAGCGAGACGGGGAGTTCGTCCAGGCCGCGCAGGACGATGCGGCCGTTGTGGACGGGGTCTCCGGCCAGTTCCATCTGCGGGAACCGCCTGACGAGACGGCCGATGGCTTCTTGGCCTTCGAGACGGGCCAGTGCCGCCCCAAGGCAGTGATGGACACCGCTACCGAACGAGACGTGCTCGCGGGCGTCGGCCCGGCCCAGGTCCAGCTCGTGGGCCCGGTCGCCAAATTTTTGGGGATCGCGGTTGGCTGAGCCGAGCACGGTGGTGACAAACTCGCCGGGGGCAATGGTGTGCCCCGCGATATCGATTGGCTCCAGGGCAATGCGCCGGGAGAACTGCACCGGGCTGTCGAAGCGGAGCAATTCCTCGATGGCGTTGACGTCGAGGCTGGGATCTGCCACCAAGCGATCCAGTTGGTGGCGATGGGCCAGGAGCGCCGCGGTGCCATTGCCGATGAGGTTCACGGTGGTTTCGTGGCCGGCTAGGAAAAGCAGGGACACGTTTTCGACAAGTTCTGCGTCCGACAGCATGTCGCCCTCGTCCTCGGCGGCGATCATGGCGCTTAGTAGGTCTTCGTCGCTTCTGCCCCGCTTCCAGGCGATGGCCTCGGCGATCACCGCATGCATGTGGTCGATGGCCTCGAAGATGGCTTCGGCATGCTGGAAAGCCAGCACGGGGTCCAGCACCTGCGTGACGGTGTGCGACCAGACCCGAAGTTGGTCCCGGTCGCCTTCGGGCATCCCCAACATTTCCGAAATAACGGTGAACGGCAGCGGGAAGGCCAACTCGCTGATGAGGTCAATCGGGCCTTCCCGGGTGGCCAAGTCATTGAGGATGTCGTCCACCAGTTCGCCAGCCCGGGCCCGGATCTGTTCTACGGCTCGGGGCGTGAACGCCTTGGAGACAAGCTTGCGGATTCGGGTGTGGTCTGGTGGGTCGATGTTCAAAATGGCGAGGCTGCGACGGAATTCGCGGTCTGGGACCAGGTCCGCTAGTTGTTGCCGTCGGGTGCTTCCGTCACCGGCAATGTTTCGGTCCTCGACGCTGGTGCCGGGCTTGCGAAGCAAGGCGTGGACATCGTCCCAACGCGTGATCATCCAGGTATCGAAGATGCTGCGATGTACGGGCTCGTGCTCGCGGAGGTCGGCGTATTGCTCATACGGGTTCTCGAAAAAACCGGGTGCAAACGGGTTCAGCCCGCCCACCTGTGCAGAGGCCGGATCGGTCATGGCGCGACGCTACCCCCACCCCGTAGTTCTTGCACGCATGCTGCAATATCTCGAAATGGTCGACCCCCATTAGGGTTCTGGGCGTGCGCTTTAGCTTGTGGACCTCGACCGAACCGGCCTGGCCCGACCTGCTCGAACGGGCACGGATAGCGGAATCCGTTGGCCTCGACGGTGTTTGGGTGGCCGACCATTTCATGCCTAATAGCGACGATGTTGGGGTACCACTGCTGGAGTGTTTCTCGACCCTCGCGGCCTTGGCCACCGCGGTGCCCCGCCTGCGCCTCGGGTCCCTCGTGGCCGGCAATACGTACCGCCATCCCGCCGTGGTGACCAATCAGGCGGCCACCATCGATCAGATCAGTGGCGGGCGTTTTGTGTTCGGCATCGGGGCTGGATGGCAAGTCAACGAACACAAGGCGTACGGCATTGAGTTGGGAACGGTAACGGGCCGTATCGATCGGTTCGAGGAGGCCTGCGAAATTGTCACGTCATTGCGGGATCGGCCTCGTACCACCTTTGATGGGGCCTACTACCAACTGACCGACGCGGCCATGGAGCCCAAGCCGATCGGTCCCATGCCGCTGCTCATCGGGTCTAGTGGCCCGGTACGTATGGCCCGGATTGTTGCCCGCTGGGCCGACGAATGGAACACCTGGGGTACGCCTGAGTTGTTCACCGAAAAGGCCGCTCACGTGGACCGAGCACTGGAGGAAAGCGGCCGTGATCCTGCGTCGCTCCAACGGTCGACACAGGCCCTGGTGTTCTTGGGTCCAGATGGCGCCGCCAAAGCCGCCGAGTTCCAGGCCATCCGCCCGTCCATCGGCGGTACGTCCGAGCAGTTGCTGGAGGTGGTGGCGGAGTACGCCGCGGCCGGGGTTGACGAGCTGATCATCCCGGATTTCACTCTCGGCGGGCAGGCTCAGGCCTTGGAGGCTATTGAGCAGTTCGCTGGCGAAGTCGCTGAGGTGGCCCGTTGAGCGGCGAGGGACTGCGCGCCAAGGCAGCCATTGTTGGTGTGGCCGACGCCGTGTCACCGACGGGCCTGTTGGAGGGCTCGACGCGAGCACTCGAGGTGCAGGTCATCCGGGAGGCGCTGGAGGACGCTGGCCTCACCATCGCCGATGTGGACGCGGTTTGCTCCAACTTGTCGAACGGGTGGGCGGCCTCCCTGGAGTTGGCCGAGTACCTGGGGATCTCTCCCCGCTGGACCGACAGCACGCAGACCGGTGGATCGAGTTTCGAGATCCATGTGGAGCACGCTGCCGCCGCCATTGCGCTCGGCCTCTGCGATGTGGCCGTCATTGTCTATGCGGCGACGCCCTACTCGTCGTTCAAGAAGGGCGGCCCGGGCTTTGGCAGCCGTCAGGCCGCTCCGGGCCCAACCCCCGTAGCGGAGTGGGAGATGCCCTTTGGCAACCGCATGCCCATGGGCGCCTACGCCTTGGCGGCCAGTCGCCATATGTACGAGTTCGGTACGACAAGCGAGCAGTTGGCCCAGATCGCGGTCGACACCCGCCAGTGGGCGAGCATGAACCCACGGGCTCGACTGCAGGAACTGATCACGGTGGCCGATGTGTTGGATTCGCCCATGCAGGCCACCCCGCTGCACAAGCTCGACTGTTGCCTGGTCACTGATGGCGCTGGTGCGATTGTGCTTACCAGCGCAGCTCGGGCGCGAGATCTGCGCAAGGCGCCCGCTCTGGTACTCGGAACGGGCACCTGCCACACCCACGCCATGATCAGCCAGATGCCCGACCTCACTACTACCGGCGCCGCGGTGTCGGGCCCACTGGCGTTTGCGGCGGCGCGGCTCAGCCCGGCCGAGGTAGATGTGGTCCAGCTCTACGACTCGTTCACTATCACGGTCTTACTTTTGCTGGAAGACCTCGGCTTCTGTCCGAAGGGTGAGGGTGGGCCATTCGTGAGTGATGGGGTGCTCGCCCCTGGGGGCGCCCTCCCGGCCAACACCACCGGTGGGGGCCTGGCCTATACCCACCCCGGAATGTTCGGCATGTTCTTGCTGGTGGAGGCGGTCCGCCAATTGCGGGGCGAATGTGGTGATCGTCAGGTGCCCGGAGCGGAGGTTGCGCTTGCTCACGGCAGTGGTGGCGTGCTCTCGGCGATGTCCACGGTGATCCTTGGCACGGAGGCAACGGCATGAGCGAGGCGATTTTGGTGGACGTGCCAGCTGGCGTTGGTGAGCGGTTCCGTCCGCCGACATCGCCTGCGTCTGAACCGTTCTGGGAAGCCACCCGAGAGCCCCGGTTCGTGATCCAGTGGTGCGTGCCGTGTGACCGGCCGATTCATTTTCCGCGTGAAGCGTGCCCGGGTTGTCTCGGGACAGATCTTGATTTCCGGGCCGCGTCCGGCCGGGCGGTGGTCTATGCCGTCAGCGTGATGGCGAAGCCAGCCAACCCCACGATGGACGGGCGAGGCCCGTATGTGGTTGCGCTCGTAGAACTGGCGGAGGGAGTGCGGATGCTCACCAATGTGATCACGCCGGACCCATATTCGGTGGTGGTCGGCGACGCCGTGACCGTTGCGTGGGAACCGCTCACCGACGGCCGCCACCTACCAGTTTTCGTTCCGGTTGCCCCTTGAGCCGTCAACGTGGCGGACAACCTCGGCGGGGATGTCCCGGTCGCGGCCAGTGTCTGGCAGAATGGCTAGTCTTTCCGGTCGACCCCGACCGACGAAGTGGAGTCTGATGTCGTTCAAGGTCAACGATCGCGTGGTCTACCCGCACCACGGCGCGGCAGTGATCAAGAAGAAGGTAAAGCGCGAGCTCCAGGGTGAAACCCGGGAGTACTTCGTTTTGGAGATGGTCCACGGAGACCTCATGTTGTCGGTTCCCGTCGACATGGCGGAGGAGGTCGGCATGCGCCCGCCGATCTCCAAGTCCGATGTAGAGGACCTCTTCCGCCTCATTGG
>JANXNS010000024.1 GCA_025353965.1 Aquihabitans sp. | reverse complement strand
GCGAGCTGCGCCTCATTGGGGCAACCACCTTGGAGGAGTACCGCAAGTTCATAGAAACCGATGCGGCCCTGGAACGCCGGTTCCAACAGATCTATGTGGCCCCGCCTTCGGTGGAGGACACCATCGCCATCTTGCGTGGTCTCAAGGAACGGTACGAAGTCCACCACGGCATCCGCATTCAAGACGCCGCACTGGTGGCCGCGGCCGTGCTCTCCGATCGCTACATCACCGGGCGCTTTCTGCCAGACAAGGCCATCGACCTGGTCGATGAAGCCGGTTCCAAACTGCGCATCGAGATCGACTCGTTGCCCACCGAAATAGACGTAGTCGAGCGGCGCATCCGTCAGCTCGAAATCGAGCGTGTAGCTCTCGCCAAGGAGACCGACGACGCGTCGGTCGATCGGCTCGCCGCGCTGGACAAAGAACTGGCGGACCTCCAAGAGCAAAGCCTCTCCATGAAGGCCCACTGGCAAGGCGAGAAAGACGCGATCAGCACCATCCGGGAGCTCAAGGAGCAGCTGGAAGCCAAGCGCAACGAGATCGAGCGAGAGACCGACCTCGAGAAGGCGGCAGAAATTCGCTACGGCCAAATCCCCGAACTGGACCGCAAAATCGAGTTGGCCACCGGGCACTTGGCGGAGCTTCAAGGCACCGAGCAAATGCTCAAGGAAGAGGTGGACGAAGAAGACATCGCCGAGGTGGTGGCCAAATGGACAGGCGTGCCTGTCACCCGGCTCATGGAGGGCGAGCTGCAGAAGCTCGTACGGATGGAGCAGGTCCTCCACGAGCGGGTAGTCGGCCAAGAGGTCGCGGTGGTGGCCGTGGGCAATGCCATTCGTCGAAGCCGCGCCGGGCTGTCTGACCCCAACCGGCCCATTGGGTCGTTCCTGTTCCTCGGCCCAACTGGCGTGGGCAAAACCGAGCTGGCCCGGACCCTGGCGGACTTCCTCTTCGACGATGAGCGGGCCATGGTCCGCATCGACATGAGCGAGTACATGGAGAAGCATTCCGTGTCCCGCCTGGTGGGCGCGCCCCCCGGCTATGTGGGCTACGACCAAGGCGGTCAGCTCACCGAACTCGTTCGCCGCCGGCCCTACGCGGTGATCCTGCTGGACGAGATTGAGAAAGCCCACCCGGACGTCTTCAACATCTTGTTGCAGGTGTTGGACGACGGCCGCCTGACCGATGGCCAGGGCCGCACGGTGGACTTCACCAACACCGTCCTGATCATGACCTCGAACTTACCGGGGGATCCCCTCACGCTGTTCAAGCCCGAGTTCGTGAACCGGATCGACGAAATCGTGCGCTTCCGGCCGCTCACCACCGACGACCTCTCACGGATTGTGGAGATCCAACTAGAAGGCCTCCGCGACCGTTTGGCCCAGCGCCGGATCACCCTCGTGGTCAGCAAGGAAGCCGAGCATGCTCTGGCCCGGGAAGGTTTCGACCCGGCCTTTGGTGCCCGCCCGCTCAAGCGAGTCATCCAGCGCGAGATTGGCGACCGCCTAGCCCTCAAATTGCTAGAGGGAGACGTGGCCGACGGCTCCACCGTCACCGTCGGTGCAACCCAAGAAGGCGAAATAACCGTAGAAGCAGGCTGACCGCTTGACCTGCCGATAGGCACCGATGCGAACCCGGCGGGTATCGGCTCATTCACCTGGTAGTTCTGGCACTGGCGGCAACCAGCTCCCGCTAGTGATCAGCTCCCAACCAGCCGCGGCGGGCCCTTACGGAGACGGCAACTCTGATCCAGGGTCGACTCTTGGGTCGGTCCCTTGTGTCGCTCGGTCTCGGCGGTTTGAGTGACTCGACAGCGAGCCGGGTTAATGCGGGTAGTCGTCCGGTGAGATCAGCGTTGGCGATGGAACGGTTGGGGCGGCCCCACCCGTCCGCTGCATGGCCATGTCGATGACGGTGGTGCCCGCGGTGACGGTGATCGCAGGCGACGACGTCCGTGAGTCGAACCCGCCATACCAACGAAGCGCAGCCTTGGGGTCGTCGACGCGCAGCTTGTAGGTGGTGTGCTTGAGCGGGAGGAACGCGTAGCGCCCATCGGTATCGGTCATCACGTCTCGCACAAACGACCCGGTGCCCAGCTCAAGGTGCACCATGATGCTGGCCAAGGGCGCGCCCGTTGCCGCGTCAGTGATGCGGCCGGAGATGGTGCCGGTTGAGGAAATAAGCGTGCTTAGACGGGCATCCAGGGCGGCCTTGATCGTCTGGTACTCCGGGCTGTCGGTCCGGTTGGTGAGTTCCTGGGGATCGTTGGCGAGGTTGAACAACTGCGTCTCGCCGGTCTGGGCATAACGGATGTACTTGTACGTTCTGGTCCGGATGCCCCAGGCCTGGCCCATGAAATCGGTGGACCCGCCGCAGAAAGCCCCGAGGCCGGACCGCGTGCGGCAGCCAAACAGAAGCACGTCATTGGGGTTCGGCACCGTGTTGGTGCCCTTGAGGTCGTCTGCAAATGATTGCCCGTTGAAGAAACCCGTAGGCGCGCTGGCCTTACCCAGCTCTACCAGGGTCGGGGCCAGATCGACGTTGCTGGTGAGCCGGGTCCGCACCCCACCCACAACCCCGGGGCCGCGGATGAGGAGTGGTACACGGATGGACTCTTCGTAGAGGTGGCCTTTGCCGTCGAGGCGGTGCTCGCCGAAGCTGTAACCGTTGTCGGACGTGAAGATGACGTAGGTGTTATTGAGCCGGCCGGATGCTTGGAGTTCGGTGAACAACGAGGAGACGGCGAGGTCCACCGCTTGCAGCGCCTGGCACGTTCCCCGCCGCTGTTTGAGCATCGACACGGCGGAAACCGCCTTGACGTCGGCCATCCACTTGGGCTCGCTGACGGTGTCATGGGCATTGAAGCTGGGGTTGGCTGGCAGGGTTACCCCCAGGCACGTCGCCTTGTCGCGGTCCGCCGGTCGAGTGACGAAATGGGGAGCAACCGGTGCGAGGTAACTGAAGACGGGCCTCGTCGGGTCTGCCTTGCGCAGAAAATTTCGCACCATGGCGGCATAGCGATCGGTGGAATAGTCCGCTGGGATATCAGTGTAATTCCGAGTGACCGTGTTCTCGATGTTGAAGTAATTCACATAGGGGTAGCCGACGGCTACACCACTGGAATCAAGGGGCGCGCTGGCGTTGGGGCCGCCGAAGGCCCGGAAGTCGTCCCAGCCTGGCGGCGTGTAAGGCGTCCGGCCGAAGGGGTAACCGTTGAGGTATTTGCCGCTCATCACGGTCTGGTATCCGGCGCTATGGAGCATGGTGGCGATGGTGTTCTTCTCGCTCAATCGCTCGCCGTCTCGGAGCGTGGACACGCCGTGGCGGAAGACGTACTGGCCCGTGAAAAGGGTGGCCCGCGATGGACAACATTGCGGCTCATGCACGAAGGAGTTCTCAAACCGCGCCCAGTCCGTTCGGGCATTGGTCATGGGAAGCTGACTCATGGAGTCGCCCCGCTGATCATCGGTGTTGATCACGATGATGTTGGGCTGCGCCGTGGCCACGGCTGCGGCGTACGGCCAGGTGAGATTGATGCAGGCGCACGTCACGGACGTACCCCCGACGTTGGTGATCTTGAGGCGCCGAGGCCCCAAGGCCGCGCCGTCGTGGGTGGTCACGCTGAGGCGAATCGAGGTGCTGTCCACCAGAACCGGGTTGGCCACCGTGACGTCGTAGTCAAGGGACGTAACGATCGGAGAGGCTTCGAAACCTGTGCCCCGAATGGTGATCAGCCGGGCAACCGACCCGGCCTTGATGTCGACCACACCCGACGTCGTGGGCGCAAGCACCCCCGTGGCGGTCGTGGGCGCGCCGCCCAGCAGCAGTGCGATCAGGGTGAGGACGATGGCCAACGATCGGTGAACGGTCCTGTGGGTTGATGGCTGCATCGACCGCTCTCTTAGTGGTGCCGCCTGAGTGGAGAACTCTAGACGGGAGTTGGGTCGCTGATCCTCACCACGGTCTTGCCGATGTTGGCCCCGGTGAACAGGCCATTGAGGGCGTCTACTGACGACTCGACGCCGTCAAAAATGTGCTCACGATGGACGAGTTTCCCCTCGCTCTCCCATCGCTTGAGCGACGCAAAGGCCTCCTCGAACCGACCCCATTGATCCAGCGTGTTGAATCCCTGCATGAGTGCGCTTTTGGCCAGCAGGTTCACGTAGTTGGCCGGGCCGGGGTGCTCGCCAGTGAGGTAACTCGAGATCACGCCGCACAAGGCAATGCGGGCTTTGGGGGCCAGGCGGCCCATGACCGCATCCAAAATGGGACCGCCCACATTGTCGAAATACACGTCGATCCGTTGGGGACAATGTTCTTTGAGTTGACCAGGCACATCGCCGGCCTGGTAGTCGATGCACGAATCAAAGCCGAACTCGTTCACCACTACCTCGCATTTCTTCGGTCCGCCGGCAATGCCCACCACCCGGGCGCCATGCAGCTTGGCGATCTGCCCTGCTAACGAACCGGTCGCCCCAGCGGCGGCCGAGACCACTACCGTTTCGCCCCCGCGAGGCTTGCCAATATCGGTCATTCCGAAATAGGCGGTCGCTCCGGTGGCGCCGTAGACCGAGAGCATGGCCAGTTGGTCCACGACCCCCGGAATCACCGTCGTGTAGAGGTCGTCACGGACCACGACCAGTTCCTGGAAGCCGGACAGCGTGGTGACCACGTCTCCCACGGCATAGGCATCGCAACGGGAGGCGATGACCTCGCCCACCCCGGCGGCGCGGATGACCTCACCGAGTTGCACCGGTGGGAGGTAGCCGCGCTGGTCGTTGAGCCACGTGCGGACTGCGGCGTCGATACCCAGGTAGGTGTTGCGGACGAGCGCTTCACCATCAGCGATCTCCGGCGCGGGAGCAGTCACGGCCTCGGTGTCGCCCGGTTGGAGCAGCCCTTGGGGGCGTCGACGAAGCAGGATCTGACGGTTCATCAGGTCGGTCATCGCGCAGAATCTATAGGGGTCTGCCCTGGTAGGTGCCGCGTCCGGGCGGGGTCGGGTCCGTACGCTGGGCACCTGCACCGGGCGGTGCCGGGTGTCGGTTCCGCCCTGTGCTCCGCGAGAGGACTTCACCGTCGCATGACTACCCCCGATGAACCACGCCAAGGTCCGCGCCGCCCACCCCGCCGGGGAGACCCAGCGCCGCGCCCCGTTGGTGCCGGCCCCCGTCGCCCACCGCGCCCCGCCCCCGCTCGGCCCAGTGGCCGACCCCCCGCAGCCAGCCGACCGCCCGCCAGCCGAACATCGGCCAACGTGGCGGGGCTGGCCGAAGCTGGCCGCGCGGCTCCGCGTCCACAGAGCCCACGTGAACGTGAAGTCCAACGCAACCGCGTCCTGGCTGGTGTCGGGGTGTTGGCCGTACTCGTACTGCTGGTGTCATTTTGCAACAAAAGCGATGGCGGCAATGCCAGCACTACCGCAACCAAGGGCGGCGCCGGTCAGACCAGGACCACGAGTGGTGATAACGGCCAGACCACCAAGACCACTACTGGCCTGGCCGCAACGCCGGCCAAGGCGTATAACGGCTGGGTAGACCCGGCCACCTCGGGGCAGCCGTGGTCTACGAAGGTGGTGGGCCAGATCACCTTCCGTGGCAACCCAACCCGGAGCTACTACGGGCTCGGACCCGTGCCCAAAGCACCCAAGATCCAGTGGCAATACCCCGAAACCGGCGGCATGTGTGGCAACTCACCGGTTGGCGGTAAGGACAAGACCTGGTGTGGGAGTGGCTGGACCGGGCAGCCGTCGGTTTGGGAACAGGGGGGCAAGACCTGGTTGTCGGTGGGTGCCTACGACAAGCAGATCCACTTCTGGGATACCGCAACCGGCACATCGCTCATTGGCAACTACGACATGGGCGACATCATCAAGGGCTCCGTCACCCGCGACCCCGACGGCTACCCGCTGCTGTACTCCGGGAGCCGAGCCGACTTCCACATCCTGGCCATCGATCGTGACAACAAGGTGCCGGAGAGTCTCTGGACCCTGAAGGCCACCGACGTGTCTCCCACCAAGTGGAACGACGACTGGGACGGCTCCCCGCTGGTGATCGATGACTACCTCTTCGAAGGTGGCGAGAACGGCCAATTCCACATCGTGAAGCTCAACCGGAAGATAGGGGCGGACGGCAAGGTTTCCGTCGATCCAAAGATCGTTTTCAATGCCCCGGCCTGGGATGACCAACTCCTCTCGGATCTCTCGGGATCGGCCGAGCGGGTCAACGACGTCTCGGTGGAGAACTCGGTGGCCATCTCCGGCAACACCGTCTACTTCTCCAATTCGGGCGGCCTGCTCCAAGGCTGGGACATCACCAACCTCAAGAAGGACCCATCGAGCGTGAAGCGCTCGTTCCGCTTCTGGACCGGTGACGACACCGACGCTTCCGTCGTCATCGACAAGGAAGGCATGCTCTACGTCGCCCAAGAGGTGGAACGGGATTCAACGTCGGCTCGCAGCACCAAGGTGGGCCAGCTCATCAAGCTGGACCCCACCAAGCCCGACGACCCCATTGTGTGGTCTGTTGCGGACCCCAACGGGATGTGGGCCACCCCCGCGATCTCCAACGGGGTCGTTGTTGCCCCCACCGATAGCGGACGGATCCTGGGCGTCGACCAGAAGACCGGGAAGATCCTTTGGGAGAAGAAGTTGCCGGGGCCCACGTGGTCCTCGCCGGTGATCGTCGACAAGGTTTGGGTACAGGGCGATTGCAGCGGCGTGCTCCACGGCTTCGACTTCTCCAACCCCCGAACTGAGCCCCCAGAGCTCTGGAAGGTCCAGCTCGAGGGCTGCGTGGAATCCACCCCAACGGTGTTCAAGGGCCAGATCTTTGTCGGCGCCCGAGGCGGCAAGTTCTACGCCCTGAGCGACAAGTAGCGGCGGGCTACTCAGTGGCGATGGCCTGAAGCACGTTGAGCTTGGCGGCCTTGGCCGCGGGCCGCAGCGAGGCCAAGATGCCGAGGCCGGCACCGAACACGACCTCGATGATCAGCCCGGTGAGCGGCACGCTGAACGTGCTGATGCCTTGGCTGACCAGGGCCTTGACCAAGATCCAGCTGAGCCCCAGCCCGAGAATCACGCCCAGCCCGGTACCCATGAGGGCAACGATCACGGCTTCCCACCGCACCGTGGAACGGAGCTGGCTACGGGTCATGCCCATGGCTCGAAGCAGGCCAAGTTCCCGGGTGCGCTCATTGATGGAAAGCGACAGTGTGTTGGCGATACCGATGAGGGCGATGACGATCGAGACCGCCAGCAACGCGTAGATCACGTTGAGCAGGGCCTTGATTTGGGCCACCAAGCTGCCGGTGAACTGATCGCGGTCCTGCAGCTTCATGGTTGGATACGGCTTGAGCTCGGCCTTGAGCGCGGGCCGTATCTTCTCGACCGACGTGCCCTTGTCCAGCGTGAGCCCGATGAGAAAGTCTGTTGGGGCAGGTGCCAAGTTGGCGAACCCGGCTTGGCTGGTTACGAACTGTTGCCCGAACAACGTGAGAATGGCGAGGTCGTCGCCGATACCCACCACCGTGAAGGTGGCGGTCTTGTCTCCCTTGGCGGTGACCGTGACCTTGTCTCCCACCTTGACGTCTTTGGTCCGCGCCAGTTCCCGGCCGACCACGACCTCGTTGGCAGCCAGCGGGCTGAACCGGCCCTCCGTCATGGAAATCTTGAAGACCTTCTGGAAGGCCTCCGGATCGATGCCCGCCGTGAACCCTGTTGCGGTCCGGCCCTGGGCCAATGTGACCTGACCGATGGTGGACCGAATGGCGGCGACCTGATCCACTCCGTCGATCTTCCGCAGGTTGTCGGCCACCTTGGGGGCAACCCCACCGGCCCCACCGTTGAAGTTGACCGGCTGGATGATGTAGTCGCCTCGGAAGCCGCCCGACACTGACGAGGTAATGGACGTTTGGGCCGAGCTGGCGAACACGGTGATGAAGCCCACCAGGGTGACGCCGATGATGAGCGCCGAAGCCGTGGAGGCAGTGCGGCGGGGGCTCCGCATGGCGTTCTCCCGGGCTAGGCGCCCGGTGACACCCTTGATGAGTGGAAGCGGTGCCCCAACGATGACCGAGAGCGGGCGGGCGATGACCGGACCGAGCACGAGGACCGCTCCCAGCATCAGCGCCAGGCCAGCGCCGACCTGAGGTAGCGAGTTACTCGTTGGGTTGGCGCCGAAGGCGGGGATCACGGCGAGGCCACCGAGCACCAGCATCACCAAGCCCACAACGGCGCGGGTCACGGAGCTGCCCGAGGTATCTATGGCCACGTTCCGCAGCGCCGCAATGGGCGGTACTCGGGTGGCCCGAATGGCGGGCATGATCGCAGCCGCCGCAGTGACCACGAGCCCCACGGCGATGGCGATGAACGCGGTGCTGGGCGTGATCGACAGCCCCGCACTCGGGAGGTCTATCCCCCCCCTACGAAGGCCCCAGAAGGCTGCCGCCGCGAGGGCCACTCCGGTCAGGAAGCCGAGCAGGGCGGAAACAAGGCCCACCACGCCCGCCTCCACCAACACCGATCCGAATACCTGCCAGCGGGTGGCCCCGAGGGCCCGGAGCAAGGCCAGTTCTCTGGTTCGTTGGGCGATCAAAATACTGAACGTGTTCGAGATAATGAACATGCCAACGAACAACGCCACCATGGCAAAGACCAACAAAATGGTGGAGAAGAAGGCGAAGGCGCCCTTGATTTCACTGGCGGTTTCTTTCGCGGCGGCCCGCCCGGTGACGATGTCCAGCTTGGGTTCCAGGTTGGCCTTGTCGAGCCGGGCCACCAGCTGCTCGGGGCTGGTCCCGGGGGTCGCCTGCACGTCGATGGTGTCCAGCCGGTCCGGCTCGCCCGCCAAGGCCTGTGCCTGCTCGAGGGTGACGCCGATCGAGATCAAACCGCCGGCGGAATCGGCGTCACCAAACCGAGAGATGCCTACGAGCTTGAGTTTCTCGCGGCCCTTGGGGGCAATGAGGATCAGGGTGTCGCCAACCTTGAAGGGGCCGGTGTCGGCGATGGCCTTGGGGATGATGGCTTCGCCCAGGGCCGTGGGCGCTCGACCACTGGCCACTTGATACGAGTTGAGGTCTTGGTCGGTCGTCCACGAGGCGACGAACGTTGGCGGCCCTTGGCCACCCATGGGATCGCCCTTCTTGTCGAGCAACGTGAGGTTGTCGTTGCTAAGGGTGGGGGCAACCGCTTCGACCCCGTCAATGGCCTTGACCTTGGCGACGAGGCTCTCGGGCAGCCGGGCGCGCTGGCTTCCCGTGTGCTGATCCTTGAACAACACGTCGCCACGGATGACCGCGTCCGTGTTTTCGTTCATGTTGGAAAAAAGGTCGTCGAACACCTTGTTGATGGTGCTGGTGAGTACCAGGGTGCCGGCCATGAAGGCGACACCTAAGACGATGGCTATGCAGGTGGAAACGAGCCTGCGCTTATGTGACCAGAGCGATCGGAAGGTGGTGCGGAGCATGCGAGTCTCAGTCTCCGAAGGTCTTCATGAAGTCCACCACGGAATCTGAGGTGGGCTCAAACATCTCGTGCACGAGCTTGCCGTCCGCCAGCACCAGGACCCGGTCTGCATAGGACGCGGCCACGGGGTCGTGCGTGACCATCACGATGGTCTGCCCGTATTCGGTGACCGCCCGGCGCATGAAGCCGAGGATCTCCGCGCTTGACCGGGAGTCCAGGTTGCCGGTGGGTTCATCGGCAAAAATGATGGCGGGCTTGCTGGCCAGGGCGCGGGCAACAGCGACGCGTTGCTGCTGGCCACCGGAGAGCTCGCTTGGACGGTGGGTGAGGCGATCGCCCAGGCCCACCGTCTTGACGACCTCGTCGAACCAGGCCTGGTCTGGCTCGCTCCCGGCGAGTGCCAAGGGGAGGGTGATGTTCTCCTCCGCACTGAGCGTCGGGATCAGGTTGAACGCTTGGAACACGAACCCGACCCGGTCCCGGCGGAGCTTGGTGAGGTCCTTTTCTCGCAATTCGGTGAGGTTGGTTCCCTCGATCCAGACGCTGCCACTGGTGAGCTCGTCCAGCCCGGCTAAGCAATGCATGAGCGTGCTCTTGCCCGAGCCGGAAGGGCCCATGATGGCGGTGAACTGACCGGCGGCGAAGTCCACCGTGACCCCGGCCAAGGCGTTTACTTCTGTATCGCCTTCGCCGTAGACCTTGCGGGCATCGATGGCCCGGGCGGCGACGGCACCTGAAGCGGGCGCGACGGGAGGTGGGGAGCTGGTCGTCGTCATGGGTGATAACGGTACTGCCCCACGAAGTAGCATCGTTTTTCGGTCTGTTCACCATCTGCAAGGAGTCAGAGCGTGCCAGCGACCGTGGTTGTGGGTACCCAATGGGGCGACGAGGGCAAGGGGAAGTTCACCGACCTCATGGCCAAGGACATGCATCTGGTGGTGCGCTTCCAAGGCGGCCACAACGCGGGCCATACCTTGGTGGTGAACGGCGAGAGCTTTGCCCTCCAGCTGTGTCCAAGCGGGATTTTGTATGAACACATCACCCCGGTCATCGGCAATGGTGTGGTGGTAGACCCCCGGGTCCTGCTCACCGAGATGGACATGCTCTCGTCCCGTGGGATCGATCCGTCGCGGCTCAAGGTCAGTGGCAATGCCCACCTCATTCTCCCGTATCACCAAGAAATTGATCGCCTGACGGAGCGGCGCCTCGGCAAGAGCAAGCTGGGCACCACCAAGCGCGGTATTGGCCCGGCGTATGCCGACAAGGCGTCCCGGGTGGGCCTGCGGGTCCAAGACCTGCTGGATCCCAAGATTTTCCGGGAGAAGCTGGAGGTCCTGGCCAAGGAGAAGAACGCCATCTTGGCCAAGGTCTTCAACCAGCTCCCGCTGGATCCCAGTGAGATTGCCGATGAGTACTTAGACGTGTGCGGGCCGCGCTTGGCGCCGCATATTGCCGACACGGTCACGCTCGTCCACGAAGCGCTTGAGCGGCAAGAAGAGGTGTTGTTCGAAGGTGCGCAGGCCACGTTCTTGGATCTGGACCACGGCACCTATCCGTTCGTCACCTCGTCCAACCCGGTGGCCGGCGGCGTCTGCACGGGTGCCGGTGTTGGCCCTCGCTACATAGACCGGGTGATCGGCGTGGCCAAGGCGTACGTGACTCGCGTGGGTACCGGCCCGTTCCCCACGGAGCTGGCCATTTCCGGAGATGCGGTTGGTGGCAAGGACCGCGAGTTGGCCTCGGACGAAGAAATTCGCCTCGGCGACCACTTCGTGAACGTCGGCCGCGAATACGGGACTAACTCTGGGCGTCGTCGTCGGCCGGGCTGGTTCGACGCCGTGATGCTGCGTCAGGCCGTGCGGCTGAACTCCCTGTCAGAGCTGGCCATCACCAAGCTGGACATCCTGGACACGCTCGACACCGTGAAGATCTGCGTCGCCTACGACGTAAACGGTGAGCGGGTCACACATCTGCCCTATCACCAGAGCGATCTCCACGTCGCGGTGCCGATCTACGAAGAGCTGCCCGGCTGGAACACATCCCTGGTGGACCTCACCGATGCCCGGCTGCTTCCGCAGGCGGCCGAGAACTACCTGGCCTTCCTGGAAGATCAGGTCGGCGTGCCGGTGCGTCTCGTGGGCGTCGGGCCTGGCCGTGAGCAATTCGTCACCCGGACCTCGTAGGGACGTGGGTTCACGTTTGCGAGTGGTGGTGGTTGGGTCCGGTGGGCGTGAGCATGCGTTGGCCAAGGTGTTGGGGCGGACTGCCGACGTCGTGGTCACGCCCGGCAACGC
Source organism: Aquihabitans sp. (assembly GCA_025353965.1). Classification (GTDB taxonomy): domain Bacteria; phylum Actinomycetota; class Acidimicrobiia; order Acidimicrobiales; family Iamiaceae; genus Aquihabitans. Next base: position 8,676 of record JANXNS010000024.1, on the reverse strand, counting down.
CGCCATTGCCGGCTCCACGGCCACCTCGGTAGAAGATCTTGTTGCCCTCGGGTCGGTAGACCTCGTGGTCATTGGGCCCGAGCAGCCATTGGTGGACGGCCTGGCGGACCGGCTCCGAGCCACTGGAGTTGCGGTGTTCGGGCCCGGTGCAGATGGCGCCCAGGTGGAGGGGTCCAAGGCCTACATGAAGGACCTGGCCCGGGCCGCTGGCCTTCCTACGGCTCGCTACGGCGCGTTCACCGAATTGGAGCCCGCGCTCGCGTTCCTGCAGTCCTTGCCCGGGTCCTACGTGGTCAAGACCGACGGTCTGGCCGCCGGTAAGGGCGTGCTCGTCACGGATTTCTTGGCTGACGCCGAGGCCGACGTGCGAGACAAGCTCGCTGGTTCATCGTTCGGCGATGCCGGGAGGCGAGTGGTGATCGAGGAAGGTCTCACCGGTCCGGAAGTTTCGGTCTTTGCCATCTGCGACGGCACCCGCGCGGTGTGCCTTCCCGCCGCGCAAGATTTCAAGCGAGTGGGCGACGGCGACGTCGGACCCAATACCGGTGGCATTGGCGCATGGTCGCCCCTTCCGTTCGTGGCCGACGGTTTCATCGACGACGTCGCCCGCCGGTTTGTTGAACCAACCCTGGCCGAATTGCGCCAGCGGGGGATCGACTATCGCGGCGTGCTCTACGCGGGGTTCATGATCACCGCGGAGGGACCCAAGCTGATCGAATACAACATCCGGTTTGGGGATCCAGATTCTCAGGTGGTGCTACTGCGGATGACGTCGGACCTAGCCGCCATGCTCTTCGCCGCTGCCGCCGGTGACCTAACGACAGTGCCGCCGCCAACTTTTGCCGACGACGCCGCGGTCTTGGTGGTTGCGGCCAGCGAGGGATACCCGGCTGCCCCGCGGACCGGTGATGTGATCCAGGGTTTGGCCGCCGCTGAAGCGGTCGAAGGGGTCACCGTGCTCGGCGCGGGCGTGAAGGCCAATGCTGACGGCGCGTGGGTGACTGCTGGTGGCCGGGTGCTGAATGTGGTGGGCCGTGGGCCGGACGTTGCCACGGCTCGGGCGCGGGCTTACGAAGCGATCGGGCTACTGAGTTGGCCTGGGATGCATCACCGCTCCGACATCGCTGGCTGACTCGGCCGTCCAACGGCGGTAGGTTCGGGGGTTCATTTCCAGCCCGAGGAGCATCCGGTGACCGAGTACAAGGTGGCGATCATCATGGGTTCGCCCAACGACCGACCAAAGATGGAGCCCGCCGCAGAAACGCTGGCGGCCTTTGGGATCATCGCCGACGTGCAGGTCATGTCGGCTCACCGCAGCCCGGCACGGGTGGCTGCATTTGTGGGCGGCGCGCGAGACAACGGGTACGCCGCGATCATCGCGGGCGCGGGGATGGCCGCGCACCTGGCCGGGGCCGCGGCTGCCCACACCACGTTGCCGGTCGTCGGTGTTCCGCTCTCGGGCGGCGCGCTCAACGGCGTAGACGCCCTCTACGCCACGGTGCAGATGCCCAAGGGCATTCCGGTGGCCACCGTTGCGGTCGACGGGTCGGTCAACGCTGCGCTGCTGGTGGTGCAGATGCTGGCTATCGGAGACCCAGCATTGGTGGCCAAATTGGTGGCCGACCGGGAAGCCCGCGCCGCGGTCTGAGCGGTCAGGCCTGGTGGTGGACCGGGACCGGACCCGTGCTTGGGGTCGTGGGTTGTATGGCTCGGGCGGGATCGAGCGCCGCCTCCGAGGTGGAGCCGTTCTCAGCCGTCGCCGGGCTGGGTGGTTCCGGCGTGGCCCGATGATTGGCCTTGCGTTCGGCCCGAGCCATTTGCTTCAGTGCATCTCGCTCGGCCCGACGCAGGGCCCGCTCGGTTCGCCGGTCCACGGCCCCGGTTTGGGCCGCAACCATTCGTGTCCCGTTACGGATTCCTGACGCGTGCAGGGCACAGCCGACGCAATACGGCGGCTTCTTGAGGCCAAACGAATACACGAGGCAGCGTCCGCAGAACGGGTGTTTGCAGGCCCGGCAGATGGCCTCGATCGGCTCTTCGTAATGCCGTAGGCAGTGGTTCACCGTTCTTCCCTTCCGGAAGGTCCAGGCGTCTCTATCGGCCGGCGGGGGTCCGCCCTGAAGCCACCCGGGCGGATTCCTGTCGTCGGACCGCTTGATCCTGCTGATCTGGGCAGGAAGTCCGAGGCTGTCGGCCCCTAAGGTTGTGCGGTGAAGCCCTTGATTAGCAACGTGTTGGCCACCCGATATGCCAGCCAGGAGATGGTGGCTATCTGGTCTGCCGAGCACAAAATTGTGTTGGAGCGGCGGCTCTGGCTGGCGGTGTTGCGAGCCCAAGGTGAGCTTGGGGTTGAGGTGCCCGCCGGGGTCATTGAGGCCTACGAAGCCGTGGTCGACACGGTGGATATGGACTCGATTTCGGCCCGGGAGCGGATTACCCGCCACGACGTAAAGGCCCGGATCGAGGAGTTCTCCGCTCTGGCCGGCCACGAACACATCCACAAGGGCATGACCTCGCGAGACCTCACGGAAAACGTGGAGCAGTTGCAGGTCCGCGATTCCTTGGTGCTGGTCCGCGGCCGCATGTTGGCCACCCTCGTGCGGTTGGCCGAACGGGCGGTGGAGCACACCGACACGGTCATGGCGGGTCGAAGTCACAACGTGCCCGCCCAGGCCACAACCCTGGGCAAGCGGTTTGCCAATGCCGGCCAGGAACTGCTGGTTGGCCTGCAGCGAGTCGACGAACTGCTGGACCGGTATCCGCTCCGGGGCATCAAGGGCCCGGTCGGCACGCAACAAGACATGCTCGATCTTCTCGGTTCGGCCGACGCGGTGGATCAGTTGGAGCGGGCCGTGGCTGGCCACCTCGGCTTTGCCGCCACGCTCGCGAATGTGGGCCAGGTGTACCCCCGGTCGCTCGATCTGGATGTGGTTTCCGCGCTCCTGCAGGCTGCGTCGGGGCCCACCAGCCTGGCCACCACCATCCGCCTCATGGCCGGCCAAGAACTGGTGACCGAAGGATTCAAGGCCGGCCAGGTGGGCTCGTCGGCCATGCCGCACAAGATGAACTCGCGTTCGTGCGAACGGGTGTGCGGCTTTGCCGCCATTCTCTCGGGCCACCTGGCCATGGTCAGCCACCTGGCGGGCGACCAATGGAACGAGGGTGACGTGAGCGATTCCGTCGTCCGCCGGGTGGCGTTGCCGGACGCGTTCTTTGCCATCGATGGCCTGTTCGAGACGTTCCTAACGGTGCTGGACGAGTTCGGTGCCTACCCGGCGGTGGTGGAACGGGAATTGCAGCGATACCTGCCGTTCCTGGCCACTACCAAGGTGCTCATGGCCGCGGTGCGCAACGGGGTGGGCCGGGAAGTGGCTCACGAAGCCATCAAGGAACACGCCGTCGCTGTCGCCCTCGGGATGCGCGAACAGGGCTACCAAGGCAACGACCTGTTCGACCGTTTCGCGGCAGATTCTCGCCTGGCGCTCACCGCCGCGGACCTGGAATCCATCGTGGCCGAGCCCCTTTCATTCGTCGGGACCGCGATCGGGCAGGTGGCAGCGTTCGCGGCCCGGGTCGGGGTTTTGGCTGCGGATGACCCTGATGCTGCGGGCTATCGCCCGGGTGAGATTCTCTAAGCCCCGCTCCCGCCGGTGGCCGGGTTCGCTAGATTCGGGCGGGATGGCCACGATCCCGCTTCCCCACCTTTCTTCCGGCAAAGTCCGAGACATGTACGACGCAGGGGAGGGTCAACTGTTGTTGGTCACCTCCGATCGCATGTCGGCGTTCGACGTGATCCTGGCCGAACCAATCCCGGACAAAGGCCGTGTGCTCACCGCCATGTCGGCCTTTTGGTTTGAGCGCTTCGCCGACGTTGCCCCCGGTCATCTCATCTCTACCGACGTCGCAGACCTGCCCTTCGATGACCCGGACCCCGAGTTGGCCGGTCGGGTGATGTTGTGCAAGAAGGCCGAGATGATCGACATTGAGTGCATTGTGCGGGGCTACCTCACCGGTTCCGCGTGGAAGGAATACCAGAGCTCAGGCACCATGCATGGCACCCCGCTGCCGGCGGGCTTGTTGGAGTCTGCGCAGCTGCCGGAGCCCGTGTTCACGCCGTCCACCAAGGCGGAGGCGGGCGACCACGACATCAACGTGAGCTTTGACGAGGCGGCCAACCTGGTGGGCCGGGAAATGGCGGAGAAGGCCCGGGACCTCTCCATCGATATCTACCAGCGGGGTGCAGCCTGGGCCGCGGAGCGGGGCATCCTCATTGCCGACACCAAATTTGAGATGGGCCTGGTCGACGGCGAACTGACCCTGGCCGATGAAGTACTCACCCCAGATTCGTCCCGCTTCTGGCCCGCCGATCAGTGGGTGCCCGGCACCACGCCGCCTTCGTTCGACAAGCAGCCCGTGCGGGACTTCCTGGTGGGGCTGGGATGGGACAAGACCCCGCCGCCTCCGCCCCTCGGCGCAGGCGTGGTGGCCGCCACCCGCGCCCGCTACGTGGAGGGCTACGAGCGGATCACTGGCCTGCCGTTCACGAACTGGCCCGGCGTGGCCTGATCGAGTTCTAGGCGCCGCGCGGTGGCGTGGAAGAATGATCTTTATGTTGTTCTCGGTGCAGGTCGAGGTGTCGCTTCGCGATGGGGTGGCAGACCCTCAGGGCGCCACCATTGAGCGGTCTCTCCCCCATCTCGGGTTCGACGGGGTTCGGGGCGTCCGGGTCGGGAAATCGATCCGGTTCGAGGTGGAAAGCGCCGACGAAACTGCCGCCCAGGCCGAGGTAGATGACCTCTGCCGGCGCTTCCTGACCAACCCGGTCATAGAAGATGCCACCATCACCCTCACGGCGGTCGACGCAGCCTCGGCGCGGGGCTAATGGCCGCCCGAATCGGTGTCGTTCAGTTCCCGGGTTCCAACTGCGAACTCGACGTGATCGAGGCAGTCCGGCTGATCGGTGGCGACGCAGAGATCTTGTGGCATGGCGATGCCGAACTCCAGGGGGTCGACGCAGTAGTGGTGCCCGGGGGCTTTGCCCATGGCGACTATCTCCGGCCAGGAGCCATCGCCCGGTTCTCGCCCGTCATGTCGGCCGTGGTGGAGTTTGCGGGTCAGGGCGGCCCGGTAGTCGGCATTTGTAACGGCTTCCAGGTGCTCACCGAGGCCGGTTTGTTGCCGGGTGCCCTGCAGAAGAACCGAGGTCTCAAGTTCTTGTGTGCCCCCGCCGAACTGCGGGTCGATTCCACCAACTCGGTGCTCACGTCAGCGGCAACCAAGGGTTCTGTCCTGCGGGTTCCGATCAACCATTTCGAAGGCAATTACACCTGCTCGCCAGAGACCTTGGCCGAACTGCGTGATGGTGATCGGGTGGTGCTTCGCTACGTCGATAACCCCAATGGTTCGGTCGATGACATTGCCGGGATCACCAATGGCGGGGGCAACGTTGTGGGCCTCATGCCGCACCCCGAACGGGCCATCAGCGCGCTGCTGGGATCGGCCGACGGGTTGCCGCTCTTGCGGTCGTTGCTCGACGCCGCCTCTGTGTCTGTCTAGGTAGCCTCACAGCCGTGACCGACGCCGACGCCACGCCGATCCACCGAGCCCTCGGGCTCACCGACACCGAACTTCACGAGATCGTGGAGATCTTGGGTCGAGAGCCCAATCGTCTGGAGCTTTCGATGTACTCGGTGATGTGGTCTGAGCATTGCTCGTATAAGTCATCTCGCATCCACCTCAAGCGCCTGCCCACCACCGGTGAGGGTGTCTTAGTTGGCCCCGGCGAAAACGCCGGCGTCATGGACGTGGGCGACGGCATTGCTGCCGCTATTCGTATCGAGAGTCATAACCACCCGTCGTTTATCGAGCCCTACCAGGGGGCGGCCACCGGAGCCGGCGGCATCCTCCGGGACATCTTCACCATGGGTGCTCGGCCCATTGCCCTCATGGACCCGCTCCGGTTTGGTCCCTTGGACGACCCGCGCAGCCGCTGGGTGGCCGAGGGCGTGGTCTCCGGCATCTCCGGCTACGGCAACTCCGTAGGCGTGCCCACCGTGGGTGGCGAGGTCGTCTTCGACGAGTGTTACAAGGGCAACCCGCTGGTCAATGTGTTGTGCCTGGGCATCCTGCCGGTAGAACGCTTGGTGCTGGCCAAGGCCACTGGCACCGGCAACCTGGCCGTCTTGCTGGGCTCGGCCACCGGTCGAGACGGCATCGGTGGCGTAAGCGTGCTGGCCTCAGCCGGATTCGACGAGGGCAGCGAGGACAAGCGTCCCGCCGTCCAGGTAGGAGACCCGTTCGAGGAGAAGCGTCTCATTGAGGCCTGCCTTGCCCTGCTCGACGCCAGTCTGGTGGTCGGCATCCAAGACCTGGGCGGTGCCGGCCTCACCTGCGCCGCCAGCGAGACCGCCTCCAATGGCGGTATGGGTATGGACTTCGACGTTGCGGCTGTGCCCCGGCGGGAACTCGGCATGGAACCGTTCGAGGTGATGACCTCCGAGTCACAAGAACGCATGCTGGCCATCGTCACGCCCGGTGACCTGCCGGAGGTCCTTCGCCTCTGCGAAAAGTGGGAAGTCCTGGCCACCGTGGTGGGCAAGGTCACCGACCCCGACGAGCATGGTGTGGGCGCGCTGCGCATTGTCGACGGCTTCGGTGGTGCGGTCCTGGCCGACGTGCCCGCCTCCAGCCTCCACGACGCCGCCCCGCTCTATGAGCGCCCCATGGCGGCCCCTGCCGATTTGGCCGAACGCCAGGCCAACGGCCCGGCGGCCCCCACCCGCGACGAGGCAACCGACGCGCTCCTCGGCCTGCTGTACGACACCACCTGGGTGTCGTCGCAGTACGACCACCAACTGTTTCTCAACACGGTTGAGGGGCCGGGCGGAGACGCCGTGGTACTGCGGCTCAAGCACCCGACCACGGGTGCCGACACGGGCCGCGGTCTGGCGCTCACCACCGACGGCAACCACCGCTGGTGCGCGGTGAACCCCCGGCTGGGCACGGCCATGACGTTGGCCGAGAGCATTCTGAACCTGGCCTGCGTTGGGGCCCGGCCCATTGCCGTGGTCAACTGCCTCAACTTCGGCAACCCCGAACACCCCGAGGTCATGTGGCAACTGTCGGAGACGGTCGATGGCTTGGCGGAGGCATGCAGCGCATTCGCCCTACCCGTCATTGGCGGCAACGTGAGCCTCTACAACGAGTCCCGCGGTATCGACATTGACCCGACCCCGGTGATCGGCCTGCTGGGCATGGTCGATGAGCTCACCCAACGCCCGCCCGGCGTCACCATGGCCCAAGGCGATCGCCTGGTGTTGCTCGGGGATGATCTCACCGGCCCGACCCCCTCGCTGGCCGGGTCCGCGGTGGCCTGGGCCACCGGGGCGAAGGGTGGCCAACTCCCGCCGTTCGATGCCCAAGCCCACACCCGAGTGGTTGGGCTCGTCCGAGCCTTGGTCAACGAGGGCGGCCTGAGCGGCGTCCACGATGCCTCATCGGGCGGGCTGGGTGTTGCCCTGGCGGAGATGTCGGTTCGATCCGGCGTGGGCGTGAACGTGAACTGCATGCCGGGCACGGCGCAGTTGTTCACCGAGGCTCCGTCCCGGGTCGTTGTCGCTGTTGCTCCCGCCGGGCTGGCCGGGTTGTTGGCTGCGGCTGCGGCTGCTGGCGTTCCGGCCGTTGAACTGGGCGCCGCTGAGGGCGATCGTTTCTTGGTTGCTGGCGCTGGTGAGTTGATCGACGTCGCCGTGGTGGACCTCACGGCCACGTGGCGTGATCGTCTCCCCGATGCCCTCGGGGCGGGTACTACCCAGGCTTGACGGCGTAAGCGCCACGCCCGGGTCTGCCGTGACACACTTGTGACGGCGTGGCGGGTGGTCCGCCAGGCACAGCGACAGGGGCGGCGTGGTGCAGAGAAAGATCTTCCGGGACATCAGTTCAATGGTGGTGATCCTGGCGGCCGCTGCTGCGGGTCTGACCGCGATCGCAGGCCCGGTCAACGCGGCCGCGCCCGTGCTCACCCCCTCGGCCACCAGCGTGGGCCGAGGGGGGACCATCACGGTCTCCGCCTCGGGTTGTGTTTCGCCGCCGAACCCGCCCAGTAGCGACGTCTACACCTTCCGATATGCCGATATCTCGCTCATCACGCAAACGCCCGATGGCGAGATCCTGGCCTCTGGTTTTACCCGATCTCGCAACGGATCGCAGGTCACGGCATCTGTCCCCGGGTGGGTGGACCCGGCAGACCCGGCAGTTCTGACCGGAGCGTGCCGGGAGTATGTAGAAGGTCCAGATGATTTCACCGAGACCGTCGTATTCAGCTATCCGGATGTTCCGATTGATATAACCGCGGGGTCTGACTTCGCTCCGAACCCTGCCTTCACTCTCAACCGGACCACGGTCGGTGGAGGTCAGGTTCTCGTGGTCACCGGGTCTGGTTGCTCGGTGGGTGACGGCGCCTCGGTCGCGGTGTTCGAGGGATCCGACAGGTCTGGGCGCAACACGCTCGTCTTTGTAGCGGGCGCTGACACCGAGGTTGTTAGCCCCAGTTTCGACCTAGAAGTTCCCCTCGTCGACGACGGTAATTTCAGTGATGGCCCGGGCGGCAATACCGGTGGCGGGCCATTGCCCGAAGGCCCGTACACCGTGCTGATGGCTTGCATTCACGGGGGCGAC
>JANXNS010000021.1 GCA_025353965.1 Aquihabitans sp. | reverse complement strand
CAGCCAATGTTGGCAGCCTCATCGAAGCGGGCTTTGAGCTCTACCAGCGCGGCAACCTGCTTACCCCGCTCTGCGGCTCGCACCAAGGATTTGATGATCGAACTATCGCCGGACGTTCGGTACAACGTGAGCTTGATGGCCAGAACCTTGGGATCTCGTGAGGCCTGGCGGACGAACTCCTCCACCGACGTGTGGAAGGAATCATACGGGTGGTGGACCAACACATCGCCATCCAAGATGACCTTGAAAATGTCGACCTTTTCATCGTCCTTGCCGGCCAGGCGAGCCTGGGTGACGGGCATCCACGGCTCGTCCTTGAGATCGGGACGGTCTAGCTCCCGAAGGCCCCACAGCCCACCGAGGTCCAACGGGCCGACGCTCTCGTGTACGGCATCTTCGGTCAGATCAAGCTCGCGCACCAGCAGCTCGCGAACCTCTGGCGTGACCCTGGCATCCACCTCAAGGCGGACCGCCGCACCAAAGCGACGACGTCGCAATTCCATCTCCACCGCCGCCAGCAGATCGTCGGCTTCCTCCTCCTCGAGGGTGAGGTCCGCATTTCGGGTGACCCGGAAAGCAAAGGTCCCCACCACCTCCATCCCCGGGAACAACCGGTCCAGATGGGCGGCGATGACCTGCTCCAGGGGCACGAACCGCTCACCATCAGGCATCACGACAAAGCGGGGGAGCAGCGGCGGCACCTTGACCCGGGCAAAGCGACGCTCGTCGTCGACCGGGTCCCGGAGCACAACCGCCAAGTTCAGCGACAAGCTCGAGATGTACGGGAAGGGGTGGCCGGGGTCCACCGCGAGAGGCGTAAGGACCGGAAAAATCCGGGTTTCGAACTCACCGACCAGGTAAACCCGGTCATCGTCGTCAAGCTCGTCCCAGCTGGAGAACACCACTCCGACCTCGCCGAGGGCGGGCACGATCTGGTCCAAGAAGAGATGCTCGGCCCGGTCCACCAGATCTCCGACTCGTACCGCAACAGCCCGCAGCGTCTCGCTCGGCGAAAGCCCGTCAGGCGACGTCCGGCCCAAACCAGCCAAGACCTGGTCGGAAAGCCCGGCTACACGGACCTGGAAGAACTCATCCAGGTTCTGGCTGAAGATCGCCAAGAACTTGGCCCGTTCCAGCAGCGGCACCTCTGGGTCAGCCGCGGACTCCAACACGCGGGCGTTGAAATCGAGCCAGGACAGCTCCCGATTCAGAAACCGTTTGGGATCGGTGCTGATCGGTGTGAAGCCCTCCGGGACAACGACGGGCGAATCATCGGCGACGGTGTCCATGAGATGGAGGGTAGCCAGGTCAGCCTTCGGGAACGCCTAGGTCCCAGTCCAACAAGAGGTTCTCCCGCTCAGCATCACGAATGACGCGTTCGCGGTTTCGACGGAACTGCGGATCATGGGGCGGGACGAGCTGCAAGCGGGCCTGCATCCGGTCACGGAAACCCTCCACCATGGACCGATCACCAAAATCACTCTGGAGGTCCCAGTGGGGAGCAACCGGGCCGAGGTACACAACACGGACATGACCGCGGGGAGGTTCCTGGGGAAGCACGGGCTCGGTCATCGACATGGCCGCCGATCCTAGTCGGGCAACCTCGGTATCCCGCCTTCGGACCTACCAATCCGTTGGTCAACGAACCAAGGGTCTACTTGGGACCCAGCGTGACGGCGAAACTCCGACGACGGCCGCCCCGTTCCACCGTCATCTGGATCATGTCGCCCGGTGCTCGCTTGCGCACCAAGCTTGCGAGCTGCTCTTTGGTACCGATCGGGCCACCGCCCGCCTCTACCACTACATCGCCCTCTTCGATGCCGGCGTCGGACGCCGCGGAGTTGGCCTCAACCTTGGAGACGAGCGCACCGGACCTCGCGGTAACCCCGTACTGATCACGAGTTTTCTGACTGAGCGCGGCATTCACCGTCGCCGTGGCCACACCCAGCACGGCAGGGTTGGGTTTGAGGTCTCCGTTGCCGGCCTTGAGCTCCTTGATGAGCTCCTTCACTGGGTCTATGGCCAGGGAGAACCCCACGTTCTGCGACCCCGCAATGATGGCGGTGTTGATGCCAACCACTTTGCCGTCAGCATTGATCAGTGGGCCGCCAGAATTGCCTGGGTTGATGGCCGCGTCGGTCTGGATGAGGTTGTCCAGCGAGATCTTCCCGTCGTTGATCGAGCGGTTCTTGGCCGACACGATCCCCCTGGTCACGCTGGGCTCAGCACCAAGGGCCAGAGCGTTGCCAATAGCCACCACGTCGTCTCCAACGAGCAAGTTGGCCGAGGAGCCCAACAGGGCCGGTGTGAGCCCAGTGCGGTCGGCTTGAAGCAGCGCAATGTCGTCCTTGGTCGAGGCGCCAACCAAGGTCGCATTGGCGACCTGACCATCGTTGAACCGGATGGAGATAGCGCCGCCGGCGGCCTCAATGACGTGCGCATTGGTGAGGATGAGCCCGCCGGCAGAGATGACCACGCCCGACCCAGCGCCACCGAAAATGCTATCGACTCCGCCCGTCGTGATGCTCACCACCGAAGGCTGAGCCTTGGCCAAAATCTTGCGAATATCAAGGGCCGGAGCCTGGCCGCTGTTGTTGTTCGACGTCCGTCCGACGGCACTGGCCTGCGGTGTGCGGCCCCGCCGATCACCGTAGGCGTAGGTCGCAAATGCTGCCCCCACCACGAGGGCGCCGATCAGAAACGCCACAAAGCCCACCAGTGCCGGGCTGCGCTTCGATTCAGGCGTGGTGGACCCGGGGATCCCACCCTCAAGTTTTGGGGCGGGCCAACCGGTGGGCGGTTGCGAGCCAGCGCCCGCTGGCCGATGATCGTCGACTACCGGCGCCCGGTGAGGGGGAACCAGTACCGATGAGGTGTCCTGCACCGCGCGGGGGGCCCAGGGACTCCGGATCGGTGGTGTGGGGTTTGGAGACCCGCTGGGAGGGGCATTGTCTCCCGTTCGGGCGTTCATGCCGCCATGCAATCACGTTTTCTTGGGATCTCCACCGCGTCTGCACCGAATCTGCACGGCCCATAGGGAACGATGGTCGGGGCCCGAACACCAGGGCTGGCAAAACGGACGAATGCTGGGCCTCTGGCCCCGGAGGCAAACCGATGGACGAAGTTGAACTCCAGTGGATGCGCGACGGAAGTTGCCGCGACTACCCGCCGAGTGCCTTTTTCCCCAGTGATGGCGTAGGCGTAGACGCCGCTCGTCAAATTTGCGCAACCTGCGATGTGAAGGATCGCTGCTTGGACTACGCGCTGACCAACCGCATCGACCATGGCGTGTGGGGTGGCTGCTCCGAACGGGAACGCCGTCGGATCCTCAAGCGCCGTCGCCAAGAGGCCGCCGCCCGAGTCTGATCAGGCCGACGGGCCTTTGTCTTCGGGTCCCGCGGCCGTGCCAGTTGGGTCGGTCGCAGCAGCCTTGGCGTCTTCCTCAGAGCCCTTCTTGAACTCTCGCTGCGCCTCGCCCAACGACTTGGCCAGCTTGGGGAGCTTGGCTCCGCCAAAGATCACCAGCACGATGACGAGAACGATGATGAGTTCGGGTGCTCCGAGGCCTGCCATACGGTTCACCGTACTCCTGTGACTCCAAGGCCACCACGTCGGGTCGGTCTTTTCCCCTAGGCGAACGCCGGTCCGCGAAGCTGTTGTCGTGATTGAGTGCGTGGTCAACATCAGCGAGGGACGAGACCCCGATACCATCGCTGCCATCGCCCGCCAGGCGGGAGCCGACCTTCTCGACGTACACACCGATCCGGACCATCACCGCAGCGTGCTGACGATGGTTGGCGAGGACGCACCTCGGGCGGTGACTACCGAGGCCGTGGCCCGGATCGACCTCCGTACGCATCTCGGCGCCCACCCTCGGATCGGCTCCGTCGATGTTGTGCCATTCGTCCCGCTCGGGAACGCCACGATGGCCGACGCCGTGGCCGCCCGGGACCGCTTCGGCCAATGGGCCGCCAACACGCTCGCGCTCCCCGGTTTCGCCTACGGCCCCGACCGCACGCTTCCCTTCGTCCGCCAGCACGCCTTTGTGGACCTGGCCCCCACTTGGGGACCCGCAACACCCCACCCAAGCGCCGGCTCGGTGGCAATCGGCGCCCGATCCGTCCTTGTGGCCTACAACGTCTGGCTGGCCGACCCCGACTTGGGCCTGGCACAGCGCATCGCCCGCCAACTTCGAGGGCCAGCCGTCCGCACCCTTGGCCTCGCAGTGGGCAACCGTGTCCAAGTCTCGATGAACCTGGTGGACCCTTTGGTCATTGGCCCCGCGGATGCCACCGATGCCGTTGCCGCGCTAGCCAACGTGGCGGGCTGCGAATTAGTTGGGCTGGTCCCCCACGCGGTCTTGGAGGCGATCCCCCAACACCGCTGGGCGGCGCTTGACCTAACCGCTAGCCGGACCATCGAGGCCCGGCTGGCCCACCGCCTATCGAACTAACTTCAGGCGCCGAGCCCTTCCGCGGTTGCTTCGGCATCCAGGGTGGAACGGCGGGAGAGTGCCCGCTGACGACGGATGCGGCGGCGTTCCCGCTCACTCAGGCCACCCCAGATCCCGAACTTCTCGCCATTGGCCAGGGCGTACTCAAGGCAGTCGTCGCGTACGACGCAGCCCTTGCACACTTCCTTGGCTTCACGCGTGGACGCACCACGCTCGGGGAAGAACAAATCTGGATCGACGCCCAGGCAGTTGGCAAAGTCTTGCCAGCCCTTGGCTTCGAGGTCTTCGGAAATGTCATGCATAACTGGGATCCCCCAGGGTCGAGTCGACTTGCCTAAGCGGCCGACCGGATGGTCACCTGCTGTCGGGGTGAGAAGGCACCGGGCGAACCCGAACGCCTTACCACTCGTGTAATTACAACAGTGTGATTGTCGTCGCTGTTGGTCGCGGATGCAAGCGGAACTTCAACAAACACCAACAGGGGAACCAGCCAGACACGCTCGGGCGGACCCAACCGGTGCCGAAGTGCGACAATCCGCACCCCAACTCGCCGCCGGAAGGCACCCCGTGACCAACGCGATCGACCGCCCCTGGGAACCGCACGGATCGACCGACCAGTCCTACGCGCTGTTTGTCAAGGAACGACGCACGATTGCCGACGACGGGACCGCCATCGCCTTTACCGTCCGCAACCCGCTCGGGGCAAAGGCCCCCTTGCTCTTCGCCAACGGCTGGTCCTGCAGTGATGCCTACTGGGGAGAGTTGCTCCCCATACTGGAGGAGCACGGCCACCCCTGCGTCCTCCCCGATACCAGAGGGCACGGCCGATCGGGTTTACCCCGATGGCCCGGTCGCGGTGCCGGCAACCTCACGATCGACGACCTCTCCATGGCGCGCATCGGACGTGATCTCGTAACCGTCTTGGACGACGCTGGGATAGACCGGGCGATCGTGATTGGCCACTCCATGGGCGTCCAGACCGCCTTGGAGGCCTACCGCCAAGTCCCCGAGCGAATCCTGGGTCTGGTGTTTCTCGCTGGAACGTTCGAAAACCCCGCCAAAACCTTCTACGGAAACACCATCGGTGACCGACTCTTTCCCCTGATCGCCGGCACAATGCGGTGGTTTCCGGAAATCGCCAAGCCCGTACAGGCCACCATTGGCCCGGCATCGATCGGCCATTGCGGCGCCAGGTTGGCGCGTGCCGCCGGACCCAAAACCACCGCCGCTCAGGTGCACCCGTACCTCCTCCACCTCCGGGGCATGGATCTGTCCGTCCTCACCCTTATGGCCGCAGCCATGCGTGACCACTCTGCGGCAGACCTGCTGGCCCGCATCACCGCGCCGACTTTGATCATGGCCGCCGGCGGCGACGTGTTTACCCCGGCCCGGTGTTCCGAGTCCCTTCACCACCGCATAGCCGGTAGCGAACTCATCACCTTCCCGACGGCAGGCCACACCCTCCCGATCGAGGAGCCAGAAGCCATCGCCGCCGCCATCGATGATTTCGTGACCCGCCGCGTGAACGACCCCTCAGAGCACTGATCAGGCCGAGCGCCGACCGCTTCCTCGGCTCATCTGGCGGCGAGATTCCAGGAAGTCCACCAGGACGTAGTCGCCCAGCGTTTCGGGAGTCGTGAAGAATGCCCGGCCCCGGTTCAGCTTGGTGAGTTCCTCGATGAACCGCTGAAGGTACGGCGTGGCATCGAGCATGAACGTGTTGATGCGGATGCCCTCACGGGTGGCCCGCATCACTTCATGCAGCGTGGCATCGATCGTCTCTTGAATGGGCGGATAGTTGAACAGTGGCTGACCGCTGGCCGTGATGTGAGCGGTCGGTTCGCCGTCCGTGATCATGATGATCTGCTTGGTGCCGTGTTCACGGGCCAGGAGCTTTCGGGCCAACTGAAAACCGTGCTGCATGTTGGTGCCGTAGACGTAGTCCCACGAGACCTCCGGAAGCTCCCGCGGCTCAATGATCCGGGCCACTTCACTGAAGCCCACCAGGCCGAGGTAATCCCGGGGGAACCGGCTGCTGATCAAGGAATGCAGGGCCATGGCGACCTTCTTGGCCGGCAGGAAGTTGTCCCGCATGGGCATGGACAGCGACAGGTCGATCATGAGGACGGTGGCCGAGCGGACGCTCTGTTCGGTCTGTTCGATCTCAAAGTCTTCGGGCGACAACGTGACCGGCGTGCCCCCACCCGTGCGGCTGACCGCATTGCGGATCGTCCGCTCGATGTGAAGGTTGAACGGGTCGCCAAACTCGTAGGGCTTGGTGTCCTGCGAACGCTCGTGGCCGAGCCCGGTACGGGTCAACTCGTGTTGCCCGAACTTGTCCCGGGCCAGCTTGGAGAACAAATCATTCAGGGCGTGCTTGCCAATTCGGCGTAGGCCCGCCGGTGTGAGCTCGTAGCGCCCCTCACGGTTCTCGATGAGGCCCGCTTCCTCCAGCATTTTGGCCAACTCAGCCATCTTCTCGAGGCTGTCGGCCGCCTCCGGCCCGAGCAGTTCACGGGCCCGATCTATGTCCACCTCGGCCAGGGCGCCCGGGTTGCTCGCCGTGCGCATCATCTGTTCCAGCTGATCAAGGTCTCCCAGCTCGTTCATGATCTCGGCGGCGTCGGCGAAGCCCAGGGGATCCTGACCGGAGAAGTCGTAGCGGCGGTTCCAACCCATGTCGGGGAATGCCTGCTGAAGGTTCGCCGACAGCTGCGACATCTGGAAACTCAGGTCCATGTCTTCCAGCAATTGCTCCGACAGCCCCTGGAGTTGCGCCCGTTGCTCGGGCGTCATGGAATTCATCATCGCCTGCATGGCCGCCATCCGGCGGGCCATGAGTTCGAGCAGTTCTTCCAGATTACGCGGGTTCTCCGGGAAGAAATCTCCGAACCGCTCCATGAAACCTTCAAAATCTGGCTCACGGCCGGCGGCCCGCGCTTCGAGCATGACGTTCAGCTCGGCCAGCATGTCCTTAGTGCGGGCCAGCGCTTCTGGCGAAACATCGCTCATGGCCCCGGCCATCTGGTTGAACCAGCGCTGAGCCAATTGCTCGCGCAGCTGAGCGGTGAGTTCCTCAAACTTCTCCCTCGCTTCGCTAGAAGTGAAGTCGTGCTCGGAGAGCTCCCGGACCATGCCCGCCAAGTCAGGTGGGAGCAGGTCGAGCTGCATCCGTCGCTCGGACACCGCGTCGTCGGTTACTTCTTTACGCCGGACATCGCCCGACTCCGTTGCTTCCCGCTGCAGATCATCCAGTGCGCCCCGCTCCATGTCCACGACCTCGCGCAGCTGTTCCGCTATGTCATCGAACACCCCGCCCAGATCGTGATTTTCCAAGCGCTCGCGGCGTTGCTGACGGAGCTTCTCCATGAGCTCCTTCATGCCCTGGACCCGCTCGCCATTGCGGTCCTCGAACCCCGAATTGAGCATGCGGCGAAGTGCCGCGTTCAGATCCCCGTGGTAGAGGAGGTCATCGTTGATCTCGGCCAGGACAGAGTCGGCATCAAGGTCGAAACCGACCTGGGTGCCGTCCCAGCGGGAATACCGGAAGTGCGGGCGACGTCGGGGCACCCGCCGAGGTTACGCCCGACCTTCCCCATCGCGTCGACCCGACCGGGGGCATGTCCCCCGGGCGCGAGGATGCAGCCATGACGTTTCCCGCAGGCTTCTGGTTCGGTACCGGGGCATCGGCCACCGCCAACGAGGGAACTGCACCCGGCACGGACCTGGCGCTCTGGGAACACGAGGGGCGGTTTGCGCCCACCGGCAGCGGCGCCGGGTTTGGGGTCAGCTACGCAGACGACCTCGCCCAACTCGCAGGCCACAACCTCCCACACCTGCGCCTCACCCTTGAATGGGCTCGGCTCGAAACGTCGCCGGGGCGTCACGACGCCGAGGCGATTGAGCACCTTCGTCTCGTCCTGCGGGCCGCCCAAGATGCGGGGGTTTCCGTGTGGGGCTGCCTCCACGACGGCACACTTCCCGGTTGGTTTTCCCACGACGAGCGAGGGTTCGTCGACGCCCGCAGCCGGGGATATTTCTGGGCCCGCCATGTGGAATTCATCGGCGAAACCTTCGGCGACCTGGTGCACGGCTGGGTCCCGATATATGAACCGTCCCGCTGGGCCTACCGGGGCTGGATCGACGGGTCCCGGCCCCCCGGCCAGCAGGACGACGCGGAAGCATTCGCCGCCGCACTCGAGGCCATCCACTTGGCGTCAGTGGAAGCGGCGCTCCGGCTCCGACAAGATGGGCAACCGGTGGCCAGTGCCCAGTGGCTCGTGCCGCTGTTCCCGGCGCGTCCGGACCCCGACTCCCCGCCCAGCATCGATGCGCAAGCCATGACATCGGTTGTGGACGAGGCGCTGTGGGGCTGTTGGCGGCGGATGCTCGCCGAAGAAACGCTCGTGGTTCCCGGCCGCCCGCCGGTCGCCGTGCCCGGGGCCCGTGACGCATTCGACGTGCTCGGCCTCACCTACCGCCATGCCGCCGCCGTGCGCGGTGACGGGGTACTGCTCCCCTACCCGCAGACACTGGCCACCGGCCCAGACGGTCAGGTGCCGTGGGCAGAAGGACTCGGCCTGGCGTTGCACCACGCGGCCGAGTCTCTACCCGACCACCCCCTCCTGGTGGCCGGTTTCGGGATCCAAACAACCCACGAGGACCAACGCGCCCAGCATCTCCGCGACGGCCTCGCTATCGCCGAAGAGGCCGTGGACGGTGGTATCGATCTGCGCGGTTTCTGGTGGAACACGCCGTTCGACCCGCAGCCAGGATCGGCCGCTGGGCCGGGGCTCTTCCGTAACGATCGCGCTACCAGCGCGGCGGCCGAACTCCTGGCCAATGTGGCCAGCGGTGGGAACGTTCCGTCGTAGAGTCGGGGCGTGACCGGGCTAGATGTCGAGCACCCCACCGTGGGCCGCTCAGTTCCAGACCGGCTTTGGATGCCAGCGCTTCTCGCTGCGCTACTCGCGTTCGGTTTTGTGGGGGCCTTGTTGGTTCGGGCCAACGGAGACCCATCGCTGCTCGTACACGCCGCACCACCTTGGAGCGATGCCACCAGCGCCCGCCATTCCTTGACCGTCCAGCCCAACGTCGATGACGGGTTCGACGGTCAATTCTTCTACCGGCTGGGCGTCGCTCCTTGGTCCACCGACACCACCGTCGACGGCGTCACCTTCGACCTGCCAGGGCTGCGCAACGCGCGATGGGGGTACGGCGCCCTGGCTTTTGTGGCGAGTGCGGGGGATCCAGATCTCGTGCCGTGGACCCTCATCGGGCTCAACGTCGTCGCCGCCATTGCCGTTGGGGCCATCGGTGGCGGCCTGGCACAGTCCGCGGGACGCCATGCGGGCTGGGGGGTGGCGCTGTTTCTGTGGCCGGGGTTCGCGTACTCCCTCTCCCTGGACACGTCGGAACTGGTGGCATCGGCCTTTCTCCTCGGCGGGCTCCTCGCCCTCCGTCATCGGTGCTGGGCCGCAGGTGCGGTGTTGTTCACCGCCGCAGTGCTGACGCGAGACACCACAGCGGCCATTCCCTTCGGCGTCGCCCTCGCCGGTGCCTGGACCTGGTGGGCCGCCAAAAAGCCCGCTCCGCAGAAACCGGTTGGCCCCGCCGAGGTCGGCCGTTCGGACGCAGACGAACGGGCCTTGGGCATTGATGTGGCGACGACCGGGCTCGTTTCATTGTTCGCCTTCGGGAGCTGGCAGATGCTCCAACGCCACCGTTTCGGGTCACTCCCGCTCACCTCCTCTGGTGA
>JANXNS010000216.1 GCA_025353965.1 Aquihabitans sp. | reverse complement strand
CACGATCAGCGTAATCAAGCCGGAATCCACCACCTCTGCGCTTGCTCCCGCAGCGGGCGTGGTGGTGGCCGAACCAGCTTGGGGCAAAGCGTCCTTCCCGACCGCCAGGACCTCGACCTTTTGGTAAAGGTAGCGGGCACCAACGGCACCGGCCCCGGGGGCGGCTGAGCTAGACGATGACGCTGCTGACCCGGAGGTGATATCGATCAAGCCGGGGACGACCGGCTTGATCAGAATGTTTACGTAGTCGCCCGGCTGAACCAGGCCGGCAACGCCATGGACCTGATCGACGCTGATGGTCACCGCGGTCTGATCTTGGTTGCGAATTCGGCGGAGCTTCTCGGCGAAGGTAGATATCGCCGACGGGTCGGATGCATCAACGAACATGTCCGACACCACCACCTGGTTGGGGACGAGATCACCCACGGCAACCTTGCCGGAGATGTCCTCGAGGGCGGTGATGGCATTCCCCGGCTTGAACTTGCGGGGAATGTTCTCCTTGGTGATGTAGGCCTGGGCCTCAAGGCCCGGCGTGCCACGAGGCACCGCCTGCTTGACCAGGTACACGGGCACCTGCTCTGCGTTGTTGAAGGCAGTGTCCTTCACGTTATTGACGTAATTCCAAACAAGGAACGACGCTAAAGCACCTATTGCGATTGCTGCTACGAGGATGAGAGTCCGGCGTTGGCTCACCGATTGCCCCTGACGTGATTTGAGCGACCCCGGGCGGGGCCGTCTGGCGACCGCCCCCCATCGGCCGAGATAGGAGCGGACGCAAGGGTTTCAGGACGAATTTCTCTCTGACCGGAGCCGAAAACGACCACGACGCCCCGCCCAGAAGGCGCGACGTCGTGGTCAAGGTACGAGGTGGGCGAACGCCCAGGGGCTCAGGCCTCGGGGATCTCGGCCTCTTCAACCACCGGAGCCTCTTCAGCTACCTCAGCCTCGGCTACCTCAGCCACCGGAGCGTCGGCTACCTCAGCCTCGGCTACCTCAGCCTCGGCTACCGAAGCTTCACCTTCGGCCGAGGCCTCGGTGCCAGCCTCCAGGGCCTCCGGGTGCTCGGCGTAGTACTCGGCCCACGCTTCTTGCGCCTCCGAGGAATCGCCACCGATGTAGTTGCCCTCTTCGTCGTAGGCGTGCTCGCCGAAGTGCTCTTGGTACTCGGCCGACACGATGCCGCCTTCGGCTGCCTGCTTGATCGACAAGCTGATCCGGCGACGTTGGAGGTCGAGATCAATGATCTTGACCCACAGTTCCTCGCCCGGGGTGACGACCTGCTCGGGCAGGTCGACGTGGTGAGCGGACATCTCCGAGATGTGAACCAGGCCCTCGATACCGTCGCCCACCTGGACGAACGAACCGAACGGCACCAGCTTGGTGACCCGGCCGTAAACCAGTTCGCCAACACGGTGACTGCCAGCGAATTCCTGCCACGGATCCTGCTGAGTGGCCTTGAGCGAGAGGCTGATGCGCTCCCGATCGAGATCGACCTCGAGCACCTGCACGGTGATCTCGTCGCCCACAGCAACAACCGAGCCGGGGTGATCGACGTGCTTCCAGGACAGCTCAGACACGTGGACGAGGCCGTCCATACCACCGAGGTCCACGAAGGCACCGAAGTTGACGACGCTCGACACGACACCGGAACGGATCTCGCCGGGCTTGAGGTTCTCGAGGAACTCTTCTCGCTGTTCCTTCTGGGTCTCTTCCAGCCAGGCACGGCGGGAGAGGACCACGTTGTTGCGGTTCTTGTCCAGCTCAATGATCTTGGCTTCGAGGGTGCGGCCGACGTAGGGGGCGAGATCTCGCACCCGGCGCAGCTCCACGAGCGAGGCGGGCAGGAAGCCACGAAGGCCGATATCGAGGATCAGGCCGCCCTTGACGACCTCGATCACCGGGCCGGACACAACGCCGTCCTCTTCCTTCTTCTTTTCGATGTCGCCCCAAGCCCGCTCGTACTGAGCCCGCTTCTTGGAAAGGACCAGGCGGCCGTCTTTGTCTTCCTTGGTGAGGACCAGTGCCTCGATGAGGTCACCCATGGAAACGACCTCTGACGGGTCGACGTCATTGCGGATGCTCAGCTCACGGCTGGGAATCACGCCCTCGGACTTGTACCCGATGTCCAGGAGGACCTCGTCCTTGTCCACCTTGACGACCGTGCCCTCCACGATCTGACCGTCCTCGACGCTCACGAGCGTGCCAGCAATGGCTTCCTCGAAGCTGACGTCGAGGTCGTTGGCAATGATCTGGCGAGGGACGTAAGCCAATTCGGCTTCAAGCTCTTCGAGCTCGGATTCGGGGGCGGTAATCGTCTGGTCGGACAAGGAAGTCTCTTCTCGGATGGGTGGAGTAGGCGAAGCGCGCCAGAACGGCGCGCATGGAAGATCTCAAGCTATCACTGGGCCCCCCTGCGGCTCCAGAGGAGAACCGGTCAGCTGGGTCGGTGCGCCACCAGGAGGAACTCCTCGTGGTCCAGATCGGGTGGGTTTGGGGCGTACTCCCCCGGCCTCACGGACCAAAGATGGTCCACCACTAGGCCTGACCTGCCAGCCAGCAGGCGGAGCTCCCGTGGGGTGAAACACGTGGTCCAGAGATCCATCTCGGTACTACGACCTGCTTCGTCTTTGATGTCGGTGCGTTCGTGATTCACACCGCGCTCGGCATCGAAGGAGCCCCGCTCTGGGTCCAGCCATTGCACCTGGAAATAGGCACTAAAGGCGCTTACTCCCACCCGGCCACCAGGCTTGAGGGCACGAGCGATGCCGTCGAGGACCGCCCCATCGGGATCAAGGGGGATGGTGGACCCGCCGCCCCCGTCGGCCAGGCCGAAGGCCCCCTGACACAGCGAGATCACGGCATCGAATTCCGCAACGAAACCAAGCTCACGAGCGTCGAGACGCTCGAAGGTCACCCCGCTGGGGACACCGTCACGGGCTAGTTCCACGAATTTTTCGCTGATGTCGACGCCATGCACGGCTATGCCGAGTTGGCCCAGCGCGTGGGCATGGCGGCCGGGCCCACACCCCACATCGAGCACCCGCATACCGGGCTGTAAACCCAGGGCACCGACCAAAAATCGCACCTCTTGGTCGGTCCCCTTGGTGAAGGAATACCTCAGGTACGCCGAGCCAAGATGGTCGGCCAGGTCCTCGAACCAGTGGTCACGGGGCTCATCATTCACGCCCCCGAGCCTTGCAGACGCCATGGGCAACCCAGGTTTGAGGCGTTAGCGCCGTTCCCGCAGAACAAGCTCCGCCCGGCCGGGCGCAAACGTCGAGGAGGCCTCGTCCAGGACATATCCCTGAGGGTGATCAAGGTCGAGCAGGGCACCGGGATCGGTAGCCCCAGACTCCACCAGCCAACGCACGATCGACCCCTTGAGCAGCTTGTTCCAGTGCGAGACCGTGCGCCCGTTGGCATCGAGAAATTGGACGCTGATGCGGGTTCGCGGCGCAAGGTCGGGCCAGTAGAGCGCAGCCGCGTGCTCGTTGGGCAACAAATCCCACACCACCGCACCCTGCACTCTTGGGGCCAACGCGGCGGTGACCCGGGGCCGCCACCAAGTGGACAACTTCCCAAGTGGGTCCAGCCGGGAGCCCATCTTGAGCTTGTAATCGGGGATGACATCGGTGGGCACAACAAGTCCCCAGAGGCCCGACGCAATCACGACATTGCGATCGAGGCGACGGCGGGCCACACCCCGCAGCGAGGCGGCATCGAGCTCCCTGTACAGCACCCCGGTGTATCGCTCGATCGCTCGGTTGGTCGGGGCACTCCGGGCCGGATGCGACCGGCCAAGCGCCTTCAGAACCGCCGCCCGATCTCGATCAAGTTCGGGAAACGAACTGGAACCGGGTTCCCAGGGCGGACCCTCCCCACCCGGCGCCTTCCCCTCCGATGGCGGGATGAGGATGATAGTGCGGGGGGCCATGACCGGCGACGCTAATGGGGACAGCGGTTGCGCTTGGACCCCCGGTCGAGGGGGGCGACGGCGTTGCGGCGCCGTACGATCCGGGCATGGCCCGCACCGAGACCGAACCCCTGCCGACCGGCGATGAGAAGGTCGCGGCGGTGCGCTCCATGTTCGATGCCATTGCCCCCCGCTATGACTTGGTCAACCGGGTGATGACCTTCCGTATGGACGTCGGCTGGCGCAAGCGGACGATCCGTGATCTCGGCCTTCCCCACGGAGCGACCGTGCTCGACCTGGCCTGCGGCACCGGAGACTTCTGCAAGGGGCTCGCCGGCGTAGGCCTACGCCCGATCGGCATGGACCTTTCTTTCGGCATGCTGGCCGCGGCGCAGACCGAGGTTCCGCTCGTCCAAGGCGATGCCCTCCGGCTTCCGGTACCTGACGGTTCGGTCGACGGCGTCACCTGCGGGTTCGCCCTTCGCAACTTCAAGGAGCTGGGCCCGTTCTTCTCGGAGTTGGCCCGGGTGGTTCGCCCCGCGGGCCGCATTGCGCTTCTGGAGGTTGCCGAGCCCGCCAACCCCGTCTTGCGATGGGGCCACGGCCTCTACTTCGGCAAGGTCGTGCCCAAGATCGGGGGCCTGCTGTCAGACCCCGCGGCCTACCAGTACCTGCCCAAATCGGTGGCCTACCTGCCCGAACCGGAGGTCATGCTGGCCATGCTGGCCGACGCCGGCTTCGAACGGGTGCAGCGCAGCCTCCTCTCCACCGGAATCTCCCAGCTGATCACCGCCACTCGGGCATGACCGACGCGGCCGGGTTCGTGGCCCGCACCAGCCGGCTGGACCAAGACGTCGACCTGTTGGCCGTGGCTGGCGGCGATGGCGTGCTCTTCAGCCGGAACCGAGTGGGCTTCGCGGGCCACGGTGTCGCCCTTCGCATCCCTCGCGACCAAGTCGCAGGCGCGCTGGCCGCCATCACCATCATCGATCCCCTTGATCAACCAGGCACCGGGCCGGTGGCGTTCGGCGCGCTCCCGTTCCTGCCCGGCGCGCCGGCGGACTTCACGGTGCCCGCACTCGTCGTGGCCCGAGATCACGAGGGCACTCGCTGGGTCACGACGGTCAGCCCGCACGATCAGCCGACCCCGGATCCCCAAGCGCAACTCGACGCACTCCTGGCCGGTACCCCGGCGGTGGCCCAGCCCGGGCCAGGAACCTTTGAGGTGCGTTCATCTCGCCCGTCGGCGGCGTGGACCATGGCGGTGGAAACGGCCACCGCCCGCATCCGGGCCGGCGATCTGGACAAGGTCGTCCTGGCCCGAGAGATCGTGGTTACCGCCGATGCTCCTATCCCTATCGCAACCGTGCTTACCCGGCTCGCTCAGAACTATCCGAACTGCTTCCTCTACCTCGTGGATGGGTTCTGTGGAGCCAGCCCGGAACTCCTGGTGG
>JANXNS010000190.1 GCA_025353965.1 Aquihabitans sp. | reverse complement strand
GGCCGCCGATCGTGCTCTTCGCCATCATGTTTTATTGGACCCCACCACATTTTTGGGCCTTGGCCATCAAATACAAGGACGACTACGCCGCGGCCGACGTGCCCATGCTGCCGTCGGTAGTGAGCATCAAGAAGACCGCCTCTCGGATCGTCCTCTACACGCTGGTGCTCTGGGCGCTCACCCTGGTGTTCTCGCCGGTTGCGGGCATGGGTGGCCTGTACCTGGGCGCGGCGATCGTGTTGGGTGGCATTTTCACCGCCATGACCGTCAAGCTCTACCGCAATCCCAGCAATCAGCTGGCGATGAAGGTGTTCACCTACTCGATCACGTACATCACGTTGCTGTTCGGGGCGATGGCACTCGACCAGTTTGTGCGGAACGCTTGATGTCCGGCTTTTCTTGGCTAGCGGGGCAACTGTGTAGTGTCCCGACCGGCAAAGAACCGTTTCCACACGAGGCGTCGTCGGGTCCCCAGCCGGACCGCACGACGGTGAGGTCAGCACGATCATGGCTGTAATTGACACCCCTCCCGAGACCGTTCACGCGGCCTCTGAGTCGGCCACCGTGATACCCCGGGCTCAGCCCACGGGCCTCGCCGGTGTCCTCGGCTCCGGAGACCACAAGGTCCTCGGGCGGCTGTTCATCATCACGTCGCTCCTGTTCGGCTTGGCCGTGGTTGCGCTCGGCCAGGGATTCGCGGTGGAGGGCCTTGCTCCCAAGACGCTGGATGTGTTCTCGGCCGACACGGTCTTTCAGTTCTTCACCTTTTTCCGGGTAGCCACCGTGTTCCTGCTGGCCCTTCCCCTAGTGATCGGTGTGGCCTTCGTGGTCGTACCCCTCCAGGTGGGTGCCCCAGCCCTGGCCTTTCCACGAGCGGCGGCTGCCTCCTTCTGGGGATGGCTGCTCGGTTCCGGGCTCTTGATTGCTTCCTACGCCATGAACGGTGGCCCCGGCGGCGGCAGTACCAAGGGCGTCAACCTCTGGATCGCCGCATTGGCGCTCGTTGTCGGTGCCATCGTGTTGGCGGCCGTTTCCCTCGCCACTACCGTCTTTGCCCTGCGCACCCCTGGCCTCACGCTTGATCGGGCGCCGCTCTTTGCCTGGTCGGTTCTGGTTGCTTCCATCATGTGGCTGGTAACCCTGCCAGTGCTGTTTGGCCTGCTCGTGTTGATGTATGTGGATCACCGTCATGGCGGCACGTCCTTCGGTGCCAACGCTGGCCTCTACAGCCGGCTCCTCTGGGTGTTCCGCAACCCCCAGATCTATACCGTGGCGATCCCCGTTCTCGGCTTCGCCGCCGACGTGCTGGCCACAACCGCTCGTACCCGGATTGCCCCCCGGTTTGCGGCACAGGGGGCCATCGGCGCCTTCGGGATAGTCGGGTTCGGCAGCTTCTTTGTGGCGGCAACGCCAGACAGCGGCGCCTACGACGCAGCCATCGTCATGGTGATCGGTCTGGCCGCCGTGCTTCCGGTCCTGGCCATCGGCGGCCTGGCCGGAGACCTCTTCCGCCGTGGCTCGTTCCGGCTCACCGCCGGAGCGCTTTACGCGGTCTCATCCGTGCTCATCTTGCTGCTAGGCGTTGCGGCCGGGGCGCTGGGTTCCCTTCCCCGCCTAGACACCGCCGGAACCGTGTTCGACCTCGGTGTCACCAACGGTGTGGTGCTCGCCAGCATCATCGCCTCGCTCGGCGCCGTGCACTGGTGGGCCACCAAGATCGGCCGTCAGCCCGCCAACGAGAGCATCGGCCGTCTCGCCCCGCTTGTGTTGTTGCTCGGTTCGGCTGCGGTGGTCATCCCCGATCTCATCTCGGGCCTGGCCGGTGACGGAGCGGAAACCCGCCTCGACTGGACCGGCGGAATCCAAGGCCTCAACGTGATCGTTGTCGTGGGCGCGGCGCTGGTGGGTCTGGGCTTGCTGGCCGCCATGGTTTCGCTCCTCCCCATTCTCAAGGCCGGAACCGATGTTGAGGCTGACCCGTGGGAGGGCCAGACGCTCGAATGGCTTGCCCCGTCACCGCCGCCGCTCGCCAATTTCGTTGCGCCACTTCCGGTGGTTATGTCGGCCGAGCCCCTTCTAGACCTGCGTGAGGAGAAGTAATGGCCGAGACCGCCATTGCGTTGCCCGCTGCCCCGGCGCCCGCCCGCCCCCGGGTCCTACTGGTAGGTACTGCGCTGAGCGCAACCGCCGCCTTCATGGCAATTGTGGGCCTCGTCGGTATCTATTTGTCCGCCCGGGCTGACGTGGTTTCCACGGGGGCTGCCTGGCTACCAGAGGGATCGAACATCCCGCTGACCCCAGCCAACATGGCCATCGCCACCATGCTTCTCTCTGCGGTGAGCATGTGGTGGGCCGTAGATGCGGTGAGCAGGAACGACCGCCAAATGGCGTATCTGGCGTTGGCGCTCACCATGTTCTTCGGGATTGCCGTGATCAACGCAACGTCGTTCCTTTATACCCAGATGGACCTCGCGGTGAAGACCACACCGGGCGTGCTGATCTACACGATTACCGGCGCTCACCTGGCCATGATCGTGGTCGGCTTGGTGTACGCCGCGGTCATGACCTTCCGAACGCTCGGTGGCGAATATCAAGGCCGAGACCATGAGGGCCTTACCGCCGCGGCGTTGTTCTGGTACGTCACCATCGCTGCTCAAGCAGTGATCTGGCTCGCAATCTACGTGACGAAGTAGGCACCAAGATGCTCAAGACCGGTTCCAAGTTTCTGTTCGCCCTGGCCGGGTTCGGTTTTTTTGCTGCCGTGGTCTACGCCGCGGGAACCAGCCACCACACGCTGGGCATGGACGCCATCGTCGGCCCTCTCACCTTTGGGTACAAGGGCTATGTGGGCGAGCACAGCGGCTACACGATCCTCATGTCGCTGTCGGCTGCTGCGCTGTTCCTGGGCATCTTTCTCTCGGCTCTGCGAGATGCTGATCCTGAGGCCGAGGCACAGGTGTTGGGCCTGGAGACCGTGCCGGATGCAGTTGTACCCAACAGCGTCAACTACTGGCCCGTCGTTGCTGGGTTCTCTGTTGCCTCCATCGTTGTCGGTTTGGCCATCGGGTCCACCATGTTCGTCATTGGTCTCGTGGGCCTAACCGTCACCACCGTCGAGTGGGCGGTGCGGGCCTGGTCTGACCGGGCAACTGGAGACGTCGAAGTCAACCGGGCCATCCGCAACCGGCTCATGTACCCGGTGGAGATCCCCGGTCTGGCCATCTTGGGCGTTGGTGGGTTTGTGCTGGCCATCTCACGGATCTTGCTGGCCCTGCCCAAGCTCGGCTCCTACCTCGTGTTCGGGCTGGTGCCCGTGGCGATCATGGCGGTCGGCGCGCTCATCGTCCTCAAGCCGAAATTGTCACAATCAGTCATTGCCGGGTTGTTGCTGGCGGGAGGCCTTGCCATCCTGGCCGGAGGCATCGTCGCCGCCACAGCCGGAGAGCAAAAACCCAAAGAAGAACACAAGACCGAAAGTGGCAGCCAAGGAGATTCAGGGCTTCGGCCTCTGGGAGCCCCTTCGGCCGCCGTTGTTGAGGTGGGGCACCGATGAAGACCCCCCGAGGAGTAACGATGTCCGGTCAGTCTCCCAAGCGCCTACTCACCTTGGCCCCGGCGCTTGCGGCCCTGATGGTGTTTGCCGCTGCGTGCTCCGCTAAGGCGCCGCAGACGACGCTGAAGCCCAAGGGGCCCAAAGCCGAGACCATCAACAACTTGATCAACCCGATCTTCGCCGTCGCGGCGGTGGTCTTCGTGCTGATCCTGGGCGGTGCGCTGTTCGTGGCCATCAAGTTCCGGGCCAAAGACGATGACGACTTCGACGCTTTCCCTGAGCAGGTTCACGGCAACTTCAAGCTGGAAATCGGCTGGACCATCTTGCCCGCAGTGATCCTTGGCCTAGTGGGCATGCTCACCGTGGTCACCATCTTTGATCTGGCCCGGAAGCCAGATCCCAAGACCGCCATTCAGGTCGAGGTCTATGGGCAGCAATGGTGGTGGGAATACCGCTACGACGTCAACCACGACGGTAAGTACGACGAGATCATCACGGCCAATGACCTCGTGATTCCCGCTGGCAAAGAGATCTCGTTACACATCAAGGCCCGCGATGTCATCCATTCGTGGTGGGCCCCGGCGCTCAACGGCAAGAAAGACGCCGTGCCCGGTCGCACGCATCCCCTCACCATCCAGGCCGACAAGCCAGGTGAGTACATCGGCCAATGCACCGAGTTCTGCGGCCTCTCCCATGCCGAGATGCGCATCAAAGTGGTTGCCATCACCGATCAAGAGTTCACGTCGTGGACCATCGAACAGCAGAAGCCGTTCGCGAACCCCACCGCCGAGGCCGCCGTGCGGGGTTGGAGCGCCTTCGCTGGCCAGTGCACCACCTGTCACCGAATCAACGCCATGACCGATCCAGGTTCAGCCAAGAATCCGGTGGATGCCGCCAAGATCTACAAGTACAGGTCGGTGGTGAACCAGGTTTCGGGCGCAGCCCCCAACCTCACCCATTTCATGAGCCGAGACATGTTCGCCGGTGGCAAATTCAACCTCCGCAAGAACACGCCTGCCTGCAACAAGCTGGGCTACGACTGGGCCAAAACCAAAGATGGGATCAAGGATTGCCTCAACCGGACCGACCTTGAGGCCTGGCTCCGCAATTCGCCGGCCCAAAAAGCCATGAAGCCCGGCGCTGTGCCGAGCACCATGAGCCGGGGCATGCCCAACTTCAACCTGACCGAAGACCAGATCGATGATCTGGTCGCCTTTCTCACCACCCTGAAGTAGGAACGAGCACGTCATGTCATCCACAGACGGACCCCTCGCCCTCGGCTCTGGTGGCCAGCTCTCATCACCCCCCATGGGGGTGTTCGCCCGCCCCGGTCAGTCCAAGGGTTGGCGCAGCTGGATCACCACGGTCGATCACAAGCGAATCGGCATCATGTATGGCGCCGCGGCGCTGTTCTTCTTCCTGATCGGTGGCATAGAAGCACTGCTCATCCGCCTCCAGTTGGCGACGCCCAACGGCAAATTGTTGAGCGCAGACCTCTATAACCAGGTCTACACAATGCATGGCACCACCATGATCTTCCTGGTGGTGATGCCCATCGGTGCCGCCTTTATGAACTACCTGCTGCCGTTGCAGATTGGGGCCCGGGATGTGGCCTTCCCCCGCCTCAACGCACTTTCGTTCTGGGTGTTCCTGTTCGGTGGCGTCGTGCTCAACTCCAGCTGGCTGCTCGGTGGCGGCGCCGACAATGGCTGGTTCAACTACGCCCCCAACAACGGTGTGATCTTCTCGCCCACGCACGGCATTGACTTCTGGAACATGGGCTTGCTCATCACGGGCATTGCCTCGCTCCTGGGTGCAATCAACCTGATCACCACGGTGCTGAACATGCGGGCCCCGGGTATGACCCTCATGAAAATGCCGGTCTTTACCTGGATGAGCCTGGTCACCCAGTTCCTCTTGCTCTTTGCAATTCCGGTGCTCACAGCGGCGCAGTTCCTGCTGATGTTCGACCGGTTGTTTGGTGCCAAGTTCTTTGATGTGTCCGAGGGGGCAGATCCGCTCCTCTGGGAGCATCTGTTTTGGATCTTCGGTCACCCCGAGGTGTACATCATGATCCTCCCGGCCTTCGGGGTGATCTCGGAGATCATCCCGGTGTTCGCCCGCAAGCCCATCTTTGGCTACCCGTTCATGGTGTTCTCCGGTATCGCTATCGGGTTCATGGGTTGGGGGGTTTGGGCCCACCACATGTT
>JANXNS010000185.1 GCA_025353965.1 Aquihabitans sp. | reverse complement strand
GTCTCGCCCAGCACCTCAACGGTTCCGGCCTGGCGGGGAACGATCCCACTGATCGTGAGCAGGGTGGTGGTCTTTCCCGCACCGTTGGCGCCGAGCAGGGCAACGACCTCACCTGCGCCAACCGTGAGCTCGACGCCGTACAGCACCTGGACCCGGTCGTAGCCGGCCTCGAGGTCACGGACCACCAACGCCGGTGACGAGTCGGGGCCAGTCATGGCTGGTGCTCCTGGCCGAGATAGGCGGCGATGACCGCCGGGTTGGTGCGGATCTCCGCTGGGGGGCCACTGGCGATGAGGCGCCCGAAGTCGATGACGTGAATCAGGTCGCACACGCCGAGGACCAAGGACATGTCATGGTCCACCAGAAGCAGGCTGGTTCCCGCCTCCGGCAGGGTTCGGAGGAGGTCCTTGAGCTCGTTGGTCTCGGCCGGATCAAGGCCGGCCGCTGGTTCGTCGAGGAGGAGTAGTTTGGGGCGGGCGACCAACGCTCGGGCCAGGGCAACGAGGTGGCGCTGGCCGTTGGACAACGACGATGGTGACCGGTCGGCCAGCCCCGTGAGGTCGAGTTGAGCCAGTACGGCGTCGACCTGTCGGTCGACCGCGGGCTTGGCTCGGAACATATCGGTGAGGGTTGATCGCCAGGTGGGGGTACTGGCCGAGACCAGCAGGTTCTCTCGAACGCTTAGGTCATCGAAGAGCTCGAGCGATTGGAAGGTCCGGACCAACCCGATTCGAGCTCGAGCGTGCGCAGGAAGCCCGTCGATGGGTTGACCCAAGAACAAGATGCGCCCTCGCTTGAGGGCAGTGAACCCGGTGAGGGTGTCGATGCACGTGGTCTTACCGGCACCATTCGGGCCGATAAGGCCAACGATTTGGCGCGGCCCCACTTGAAACGACAAGTCGTCGACTGCTATGAGCCCACCGTGACTCACGGTCAGATCTCGGACATCCAGAATCGGCTCGCCGGTCACGATGGTGCCTTTGCGGTGTGGGCCGTCATGGTTGCCAGACGGTTGCGCCAGAGCCCGGTCAAGCCTTGAGGCGCAAGGATCGCCGTGATGATCAACGCCAACCCGCTGATGGCAAAGGCATAGCGACCTGCCCACCCATCGGTCTGGGTATTCATGGCGGTGGTGATGATGCCGGCCTGCGCCAATCCGCCGGCCAGAAATGCCCCGGAGATGCTCGAGACACCGGCCAGGTAGGTGAGCGATAGCGCTACCAGGGCACCGATGACCGCGAACGACGTGGGCGACAAGGTAGTGGTGGCAAACGCGGTGAGCCCGCCGCTCAGACCGGCGAGGAATGACGAGGTGGCGAAGGCGCCCAGCTTGGATCGGGTCACGTCGATCCCTGCCGCCGCAGCCGCCCGCTCATTGGCACGAACCGCAAGCCAGCGCAACCCGGTTCGGTTCCGACGCAAGTTCGCCACTGCGCACGCGGCAAGAGCCAGCACCACGATCACGACGAAACCAAACGCCGGTCGGAAGTTGTCGGCGCCCCGCGCATTGAAGCCAATGTCGATCCCGAACAGCGATGGTCGCGGGGCGCTCGACCCGGCGGCACCGCCCGAGAAGGGTTCGCTGGCCAGGATCAAGCCCTCGATGGCCACGGCCATGGCGAGAGTGGCCACCGCCAACGTCATGCCGCGCACCCGCGTGGCCGGATAGCCAATGAGCAGACCGAGAGCCGTGGATACCAGGGCCGCCATGACAAGCGCCGGTAAGAAGGCGACGCCGTGCTCAGAAAGGCGGATCGCAGCAAAGCCGGCCACCCCGGCGAATGCCATCTGGGCCAAGGAAATCTGGCCGCTGTAGCCGGTGACTACCACCACCGACAGGGCAAGCAACGCAAAAATCATGGTGACCACCAGCGCCTGCCGATACGACGCGCTGAAGACCAACAGGCCGCCGCCAGCCAACCCAGACAAGAGCAGGGTCCAGGCCACTACGTGCCGGGGGGTCGGTGAGGCGGGGAGCGATCGGGGCGCAATGGCCGACCGATCTGGTAGCGCATCACCGCGAAGGACCAGCACCAAAATGATGAGCACGACGGGCACTGCGGCCTGAATTCCGGTGGTGGGCAGCCAGTGCGGAATCCACGTGGTGGACGGGCGCACCGCCCAGCCGAGAATGAGCGACTGGACCATCCCGATGCCGATCCCGGCGGCCGAGGTGATGGCGAACGACTCCAGGCTGCCAATGAGCGCGGCGGCGAGCGCTGGAACTACCAGCAAGGTTGTGATGGCGGGGTCAAGGCCAGAAATCGGTTCGATGAAGATGACCGCGGCTCCGGCTAGCGCTGCGGCAATGGCCCAGCAGATCGAACCGAGTTGGTCGGGGGCGATGCCGATGAGGAGGGCCCCCTTTTCGTTGCCGGCCGCAGCCCTGGTGGCTAGTCCGAATCGGGTGAGCCGGAAGACCACGGTGAGGACGATCGTGGCCACGATCACCATGGCGGTGAGGAGTAGGCGGTTGGCGCTAACCGTGGACCCGAGAAGATGTACCGGGCCGTCCGGGAGAATCGCCCGGCGCACCACTACACCCGCCCCCGAGGTCGGGAAGCGCAGCCGCGCCATTTCTTGTGTGTAGAGGAGCAGACCCAGCGATGCAACGACTCGGGCCAAGGGCGGTGCTTCGCGCAGCGGCCGGAACACGAGCCAGTAAACGGCGACACCCAGGGCGAGGCCCAGGAGCACCGTCACCAGGAGCGCGCTCCCCAGGGTGGGGCGGGCGAGCAGGTGTATCCGCGACGGCAATCCAATGACGGGCAGGACCAGGTCGCCCGTCTCCCGAAACTCAAAGTAGGCGTAGGCCAGATACATGCCCATGGCGGCGTGGGCAAAGTTGATGACACCGTTGGCTCGATGCCCGAGCACGAGGCCAAGCGCCAGTGAGGCAACCACCGCACCGCTGCCAAGGCCAGCCAACAAAAACCCGATAGAGGTGGAGATGAGCAGGCCTCAGAACGTTGCGGCGTAAATGGCACCTACGTCGATCCAGCCGCCCACCTGGCTCAACTGCTTGTGTTCCATACGGGCCAACACTTGTTGAGGGGAGCAGATGCCCGGGAGCCCCTTGAATTGCTTGCCATCGCATGTATAAGGGTGGCCCATGAAGCTGGGTTCGTCCACGGTGGCCCGAAGGGCCTTGATGAGGTTTGCCGGGCTGAGCTTGTCGGCCCCTATGTGACGCATCACGGCGTACAGGTTCATGAAACTGCGGAACGAGACGGTGCCGGCGCCAACCGGGTTCAAGCCCTTGCCGTACTGATTGATCACGGCGTTGTAGAGAGTCGGATCTGGCCCCGGGTTGTCGCGGGCAATGGGCCCCTCGACGTTGAAGATGGTGCCGTTGGTCTTGGCCTCCGGCAGCGGGTCGATGATTGTGGGCGGTGCGCATGCCCCCGTGAAGAAGGGAGTCGCGGTGATTTGCTGGGCGTCCAAGGCGTCGAAGGCGGCCTTGCAACTTGTGTCGGCGGCCAACACCATGATGGCATCGGGCTTGTTGGCGGCCGCCGCTTGGAGCGGGGTGCTGATGTCTGGCGACATGATGGGGAACGGCACCAGTTCGACCTGGATACCACTGTCCTTGAGCACCCGCTCGCCGTATCTGGCGCTGTCGGTGATGGAGCCGAACTCGCTGTAAACGATGGCGACGTTCTTGGCCTTCAGCGTGTGGATGGCGTAGTCCGCAAAGGCAACCGTTGCCCCCCAGGTACCGCCGCTCCACTGGAACGAGTTCGGTGAGGTGACCGACTGGGTGCTGACGGGGATGCCCCCAATGAAGGGAATGTCATTTTGGTCGAGAACGTCATTGGCGTTGCCGAAGACATCGATGCCGCCGAGGACGGCCGGCACATTCTCGTCGACGAACTTTTGGCCGCAGGCGGTGGAGCCTTCGGTGGAGAACTTGGTGTTGCACACCTCGACCTTGATGGGGTGGCCGTCGACCCCGCCGAGTTCATCGTTTACAAAGGTCACCGCAGCTTGGACTGCTTGGCTCAGCTCGGGAAACGACCCGGCGGGCGTGTTCTCCTGGTTGATCATGCCAAGGGTGATCGGGGTGCCGGTGGCCTTGGTGGCCTTGGCTGGCACGAGATTGCCGAGCATGGACGCCCGGGCACAGGCGAGGAGCTTGGGGCCCTCGCACGAAGTGCTGGGGATCGTTGTGCCGGGGCTCTTCGCGTCGGTGCCCTTGGGTGCCGCCTCGCTACATGACGTGGCTAGGAGCGCGAGGGTGACAAAAGTGATGGCCAGCGCGGTGCGTTTCATGAGTCCCCTGTGGTTCTGGTTGGGAAGTCCCCTCCCAACCACTGAACAGTGTTTATACGATGGAACCGAAGCGTGCCAGCATCCCGGTCAGGGCTGGTACCCGGCGAGGAGCCGATCCGTCACTTCGGTCATCAGTGCGTCCTCGGACTCACGGGTCAGGGCAAAGCCGAGGAGTAAGACCTGGGCCACCCCGTGCACGCTGGCCCAAATGGCCAACACGGCGAGTAGGGGGTTGTCGGACACGAGGGCGCCGGAGTCGATGGCATCGGTAACGGCCTGTGCGGCCATGGTGAAAACCCGGGTGGCGGCGGGCAATTCAATGCCCGTCCGCTCGGCAGCCCCGTTGCCGAGGTCCGGTGGGAACAAGAACATGACGTGGAAAAGGGCCGGGTTCTCCCGGGCGTAATCCAGGTAGGCCCTTCCGTGGGCCCGAATGAGGGCCACTGGATCATCTACATGGACGGCCTCGAACCGGGAGACGAGCTCGTCGAATTCCACCTCGGCGATGGCTCGAAGAAGATCGTTCTTGTCGGTCACGTGGGCATAGAGCGCGGGGGCAGTCACCCCCAGGGTGGCTGCCAGCCGGCGTAACGAGAGTGCCTCGAGCCCCTTGGTGGACACGAGCTCGCGCGCCGCGGCCACAATTGTTTCGCGTTGCAGGAGTGGCCGGTCCTGTGGTTCAGGGATCGTCTCCGATGTGGAGGGCAACGCAGTCATAGCAATGAGGCTACCGGGCCGGGTTTGCGCACCTTGTCCAATCGCCAGAGTGAACAGCGTTCACCCTCTCGGTATCCTTGCTACGGTTTGACCTATGACGATCGACAGCGATCCCCGGACCGATCACGCCGCCGAAGCACTGGTGGCCCCCGGCAGCACCAATCCTTGGCTGGCGGGCCTGTACGCCCCGGTCACCGATGAGCTCGACGTGGCCGACCTGCGCGTCACCGGCAACCTTCCCGCTGGCCTGCGCGGCACCTTTTTACGCAACGGGCCGAACCCCGCGTTTGCTCCCCTTGGGCGCTATCACATCTTTGACGGCGACGGCATGCTTCACGGGTTGGAACTCGACGGCCAAGGCGGGGCGAAGTACCGCAACCGCTGGATTCGCTCAGCCGGATTCCAGGCGGAGGCCGACGCGGGGGAAGCCTTGTTCGGCGGTCTGTCGGACTTCCGCCTCCCTCCGGCGGAAGTGATGGAGAAGGTCGGCGGCATGAAGAACACCGCCAACACCCATGTGGTGAGCCACGCCGGCCGGATCTTGGCGCTCATGGAAGCGGCCAAGCCAATGGAAATGAGCCGGGAACTCGAGACCCTCGGAGAGTTCGATTTCGCCGGCGCCCTCCAGGGAGGGATGACGGCGCACCCCAAGATTGATCCGGCTACCGGTGAGATGACCTTCTTCGGGTATTCGCCGTTCCCCCCACA
Organism: Aquihabitans sp.; assembly: GCA_025353965.1. Lineage (GTDB taxonomy): Bacteria > Actinomycetota > Acidimicrobiia > Acidimicrobiales > Iamiaceae > Aquihabitans. The sequence continues at coordinate 30,890 of JANXNS010000185.1, read as the reverse complement.
CCTGCGGGTCCACACGGCTTCTGTCGACGGCACCCTCACCTGGACCACCCCGGTCGAGCTTCCGAACCCGGTCATGATGCACGACTTCGTGGTCACGGCGACCAAGGTCGTGATCTTCGATTTGCCCGCACTGTTCGACCTCGAGTCCATGCTCAAGGGCGGCGAAGGTATCCGGTGGATGCCCGAAAACGGCGCCAGGGTCGGCGTGCTGGACCGTGGTGCTCCGGGAGACACGATCCGCTGGATCGAGGTGGACCCGTTCTGGGTTTTTCACTTCCTCAACGCACACGATGTTCGCGGCGACGATGATGCCGTGATCGTCACCGGGTGTCGTGCCTCCCGGCTCAACACGTCGTTTGGGGAGGAGGCGCTGTCTGAGCCGGTGGAGCCGTCCTTGCACCGCTGGCGCATCGACGCCCGGGCCGGAACGTTCACGACCGAGCAACTCGACGACCGCCCTGCGGACTTCCCGCGGATGGACGACCGGCGCGCCGGCCTCGACGCCCGGTACGGCTACTTGGGCCGGACCCGACAGTGGTCCGAAGATGAAGCCGAGTTCGATGGTGTGGTCAAGCACGACCTGCACGCCGGGACTTCCATCTCGGTCGGGTACGGCCCGGACTCGGTCTCCGGCGAGCCCGTCTTCACGCCCGATCCGAGTAACCCCACCGAGGATGCCGGGTGGATCCTGAACTGGGTCACCGAGCGGTCCACCAACGAAAGCGCCATGGTGGTGCTGGACGCGGAGACGCTCACCGAAGTCGCCCGGGTCCACGCGCCGCGACGGGTGCCGTTCGGATTCCACGGCAGCTTCCTGCCTGACGCCCCCTAGTGGGTGCGCTCCTGGCTGCGACGGTGGCGGCGCGCCCAGAGGTACCGGCGGTGATCGACGCCGGTGGCGTGACCACGTGGGCCCAGCTGGACGAGCGGGTGGACCGCTTGATTCACGCGCTACGTGATCGGGGCCTGGCCAGCGGCGAGACGGTCGTGGCCATGCTCGGAAACCAGGCTGAGCTCATAGAGGTTTCATTGGCCTGCATCCAAGGCGGTTGGGTGTTGGTCCCCGTGAACTGGCATTGGGTGGCCGACGAACTGGCCTATGTCCTCGATGACAGCGACGCCCGGGCGGTGATTGCCGACGGCCGCTGGCTCGATGTGGTGACAGCTGCCCTGGCGGCGACCAACATCGAACCCCGTTGCCGCCTCTTGGTGGACGGAACCGACCCCGGGTTCGAGTCCTATGAATCGGCCTTGGCTACGGCGTCAGCCGAGGTGCCGGTGGACCCGGAGCGCGGTGGGCCGATGTTCTACACATCGGGCACGACGGGCCGGCCCAAGGGTGTCCGCTCCAGCCTGTCCAAGGTGGGGGGAACGCCCGAGATCTTCACCCTCATGGCGCACTCCTTCCGGCCCATCGTGGACCTTCCCGCCGAGGGGGGAGGGGTGCAGGGGGTCTGCGGCCCGCTCTACCACTCCGCCCAATGGGTGTTTGCCCTGTTCGCATTGGCCTGTGGTGCTTCGGTTGTGCTGCAGCATCGTTTCGATGCCGATGGACTGCTCACCCTGGTGGATCGCCACGGCGTGACCAACATGCACCTGGTGCCCACCCAAATGCGTCGGCTGCTGGATCTTCCCGACGAGCGGCGATCGGCGTTCTCCGGGGCGACTCTGCGGACCGTGATCCATGGTGCTGCGCCCTGCCCACTGAATGTCAAACGCGGATGTATTTCCTGGTGGGGGCCCATTGTCACCGAGTACTACGGCGGTACCGAGGGTGGCTTTCTGGCCCTCATCACTGCCGCGGAATGGCAGGAACGGCCGGGCAGTGTGGGCAAGCCATTGCCGATCGTCGAGATCTCCGTCGTTGGCCCGGACGGGGCACTTCTCGGCCCCGGGCAGGCAGGAGACTTGTACTTCCGCAATCTCATGGGGAGCGATTTCGAATACCACAAGGCGCCAGAGAAGACGGCCTCTGCGCACCTTGAAGCGGGCCTTGGCACGCTCGGGGACATCGGTTACTTCGACGATGCCGGGTACCTCTACCTGTCTGACCGACGGGTGGACATGATCGTGTCGGGCGGCGTGAACATCTACCCCGCCGAGACCGAGAGCGTGCTCGTGGAGCATCGCGCCGTGGCCGATGTCGCCGTGTTCGGTATTCCTCACGAGGAGATGGGCGAGCAGGTTCGGGCGGCCGTTGCGCTGCGAGACGGGTTCGTGTGGTCCGACGCCCTAGAGGCCGAACTGGTTGCCCTGTGTCGCGAGCGGCTGGCCGGCTACAAATGCCCCCGCGGGTTTGAGGTTCACGAATCGTTGCCTCGCAACGAGGCCGGAAAACTCACGAAGCGCCTGCTCCGCGATCCCCATTGGGAAGGTCGGTCGGCCCGCATCTGAGCGGGCTCGGCCATGTACCAAAGCTCGCGGTTTCCGCGGCAAGATCAGGGCCATGCACCAGGCGTAGTAGGCGACGATGTCACGACTCCCAGGTTGCGTAACGACGAGCACCTTGGTCGAACCAGAAGATGCAGATTGTCGGGCATGGTGTCGGAGCCACGTGGTCTGCTCAGATGATCGGCATTCGAACTCGGTGGAACAGTCCGAGGGCTCAAGGGCCTGGGCGCCTGGTGGCGGGTCATTCAGTGAACGGCGATGGACGCTGCATGAGCCGACGGAGCCCTGGAAGTTCCTTTGCTGGGTGACGGTTGATCCGGTAACGACCCGCTACACGATTGGTTCGGAGGGGACGTCGAAATAATCCTGATAGGCGGTAGCGCGTTCGCGAAGGGCCAAGGGGTCGAGGCCCGTGTCGGCGAAGCGGTAGCGGGTACCGCCTCCTCCACCATCTCCGGGATTCTTGGCCAGGAAGACCCTCATGGCCTGTTCGGTCGAGTCGTCGAGGTCGCGTCCCAGGGCGCCGTAGATGTGGCGGACGGTGGCAATGGGGTCCGCCACAAACGCGGAGAACTGCACGTCCACGATGCGATCTGCCGAGATGACCCCCCGGCTCCGGGCATCGATGCCCCGGTCGAGTCCGAGGAAGATGTCTTCGGCGTAGGCGGCGGCAATCTCGACAATATCCGGCTGGTCGCTAGCCATGTGCTGCAGGTGGGTGGCTAGGGCGCTGGTGGAGGCAATCACCTTGAGTGGGTCCCGGTGGGTCTGAACGATGAGTGCATCGGGGTATTCGTGGGCCAGCGCATCCAGGTGCCAGAGGTGAGCGGGGGATTTGAGCAGCCACTGCTGGGCCGGGTGGCGGGATTGCAGATGCTGGAGGAAGCGGCGATGCCACCGGTAGGCAGGGGCAAGGTCGGCCTCGTGCAGCAACCACTGGTTGTAGGTGGGTAGTCGGAACTGGATCGGGAAAATCATGCTCCGGAAGTCTCCGGCGGTGATGCGCACACACTCTTGGGCCAGCCCAGCGCCCATGGGGTGAAAGGTGGTGAAGCCCGGGATGAGCGCGTCGGCCATAGCCAATGTGGCGTCGACCTCCGCAATGCGTGGATCGGTGGTGTAGGTCGCGGTTTCGGGCGGGGGAAGGGGGCGATCGACCTCCCAGGTGCGGGGGGCGCGCAGCGCGGGGTCGAGTGCTAACAGGTCATAAAGGATGGTGGTGCCGGTCCGGGGTTGGCCAACGATCACGATCGGATGCTCAACGCCGACCTTGGTGATTTCCGGGTGGTCCCCGCGCCAGGCCGTCATGCCCAGCCGCATGGCCAGTTGGTTGACCACGTCGCCAGCGGCGATTTCCACCCCGAGTTCGTGCAAGCGGGCTTCGTTCTTGTAGCCGTCGAGAAGCACGTCGAGCCCCTCCTGCCAGGTGGGCTCGCCAAATTCTTCGGTGCCGGCCTGGGCAATCGCTTCGGCCACAAGACGGTCACGATTGAATCGGTCGTTGCTCATGCATGCTCCAGAGGCGCGGCGGGGGCAGGTCCGATCCCACCCCGATGGGCGGAACCTAACGCTGCGGGCGGCGGCGCACCGGCATAACCTCTGACGCAACGGGAAAAGGGACCGCATGATCCGCAGCGCCTTTGTGGCGATCGTGGCCAAGCCTGGGCGGAGGCTGGTACGACGCAAGATGGCCCGATTCCCCGATGGGTCCAACACGAACACCGCCTGGCGGTGTGCCGCAGCGTGAGGCCTTCGCCGTTGCCCGGCATGGCCCGCACCCGGGCCGGTTCCGCACCGACGGAACTCCGGAGCTGAGCGATGTAGTGGCGGCCGAGTTGGCGGAACTCTTTGGTTTGGACCACGAGTCGGTCATGTCGAGCGGGGAGTACGCCACGCCGCACGACCTGTTGGATGCCTTCCAGCTCCGCAATCGGGTGCTGACCGGCCTCGGGATACGGGAGGAGATGGGTGGCATTGCGGTGGCGATGGCCCGGTTCGACCAGCTCACGCCGAAGGCGACAAGGTTTCGTCGGTATGGTTCGCCACATGGGTGGTGAATCCTTGAAGAAGCGCAAAGGGAACGTTCCGACATGGTGGGCCGATGCCAAGCTGGGCATCTTCATTCATTGGGTACCGGCATCGGTCCCAGGCTTTGCTCCCACCAGCCAGGGCATCAAGGAACTCTTGGTGTCCGATACACCCAACCCGCTCTCGGAGACGCCGTACTCGGAGTGGTATCAGAACTCGCTTCGGTTCCCCGAGAGCAGCGTCTCGGCGTTTCATCTTGCCCGTTATGGCGACCGCCCCTACGAAGAGTTCGTGGGAGATTTCGTGGCCGGAACCGGACAGTGGGACCCGGTGGAGTGGGCCGCCCGGTTCAGCGAAACCGGCGCGGGCTACGTGGTGCTCGTCACCAAGCATCATGATGGCTGGTGCCTCTGGCCCAGCGACGTGACCAACCCGCACCGGGCCAAATGGCACAGCGAACGAGACCTGGTGGGCGAGCTAGCGGTGGCGGTTCGCGCCACGGGGATGCGCTTTGGCATGTATTACTCCGGCGGTTACGACTGGACCTTCGACGACACGCCGATCGGCACCTTCTCCGATGGCCTTGCCGCTATTCCCCGTGGTGACTACGTGGAATATGCAACGGCTCAGGTTCGCGAGTTGATTGATCGGTATCGGCCTTCGGTCCTTTGGAATGACATTGCCTGGCCCTCCACCCACGCGCAGTTGGCCGAACTGTTTGCGTACTACTTCGAGCGGGTTCCCGATGGTGTCGTCAACGACCGATGGATGACTTCGCCGGACCTCTCGCCGCTGTTGCGGGTGCCGGGCGTGCGTCGGGGTATTGAATCAATAGCCAAGAAGTCGGTGCGTCGCCAGGGACTGGTTCCGCCCAAGCCAAAGTTTTTCCAGTTCCGGACGCCCGAGTTCACGGTCCAGCCGGTGATCGATCTTCAGCCGTGGGAGGTCACCCGCGGGATGGACGCGGGCTTCGGCTACAACCGAAGCTCAACCGAGAGCGACTTTCTCGACGCAGACGAATTGGTTGCTTCGTTGGTGGACACGGTGGCCAAGGGCGGCAACCTGTTGTTGAACGTGGGCCCACGCGGTGAGGACGCGCAGATCCCTGACGAGCAACTCCGGCGCCTCACGGTGTTGGCGGACTGGATGGGGACCAACGGTACGGCCCTGGTGGGCAATCGGCCATGGGTCGTTCCAACGGCCACCAGCCCAGAAGGGTTGGGGCTGCATTTCACCGCCAGAGGCGAGCGCGTCTGGGCCATGGTGGATCGCCACGTCACGCGGGGGGCAACTCCGGTCACGCTGCCAATGCTGGCGACCGTTCGGACGGTCGTGACCGACGCGGCGGGTGAGGCGCTGGCCTTCGAGGCGACGGCCGCGGGTATCTGTGTTGCCCTTCCCGGAATCGAACACGCGGGTACGCCGCTCGTGCCCATCACGGCCATCGCGGTGGACCACGTCTCCGCGTTGCCGGGGACTGGTTGCCAGGGCTAAGTCAGCGGGGCTGCGGGTTCAGCGGAAATCTGCCGGGGTGGGGAGTGCTCCGTTGATGAGTTCTTCGGCCCGGTTGGTGATGAGGGCCCGGTGGTGCTCGTGGGTGAGCACGAGAAATTCTTCGGCCCGGATGGCGCTCACCACCAGGTTGGCGACCACGGCGGGAGCGATGCCTTCGGTCAGGAATTGGGTGAGCATCTCGTGGGCGAAGGTGCGGTCTTCGGTGGCATCGGTGGCCAGTGCATCGGGCCGGGCGGCCACGGACCCGTTGGCCAGATTGGTGTCCACCATGCCGGGGCAGAGCGCGGTCACTTTGAGGGTGGAACCGGTCGCCGCCAGGTCTAAGGCGAGGCTTTCGGTTGCCGCCAGAGCGGCGAACTTGGAGATGCCGTACGGGCCGGAAAATGGCGAGCCGAGATGGCCGGCAACCGAGCAGGTGTTGACGATGTGGCCTTCCCCGCCCTGGGCGATCATGCGGGGTACGAAGGCGCGGATCCCATGGAGGATCCCCCAAACGTTGACACCCAGCACAAACTCGAGATCGGCGGCGGGCCGTTCCCAGAGCAGGCCACCGACGAAGACGCCCGCGTTATTCACCAACACGTCCACCTGGCCCCACTGGGTGAAGATCCGATCGGCCAGGCCGTCGACGTCTGCCTCCACGCGCACATCGGTTTGCCGGGTGATGACGTCGGCCGGTGGTGTACCACTGGCCACCAGCGTTGCCTTGGCTTGCGCCAGCGCCACGTCGTCCACGTCGGCAAGACACACCCGCATGCCTTCAGCCGAAAGGGCGGAGGCAATGGCCAACCCAATGCCGCTGCCCGCTCCGGTGATCACGGCAACCTTGCCAGAAAATTTCTGCACGGGAAAGCTCCTCGTTTGATTTCATGGGCCGGGCGACGCCGAGGTTACGGTCACCGCTATGACTGATCGCGATGCCACGACAGCCGCAGGAAATGATGCCTTGCGAGCCAAGTACCGCGCCGAGCGCGATAAACGAATCCGCTCGGATGGCAATGATCAGTACATCCAGCCCTCGGGGCGGTTCGCCCATTTTCTTGACGATCCTTACGGAGAGCGGGTGGAACGTGAACCGCTGACCGACGAGGTGACCGTTGCCTTGATCGGCGGTGGTTTCGCCGGGCTGGTGACCGGTGCCCATTTGAAGCAGGCCGGCGTAACCGATGTGCGGATCATCGAAGGCGGCGGTGATGTGGGCGGGGCCTGGTACTGGAATCGGTACCCCGGTGCGCAATGCGATACCGCGGCCATGATTTACCTGCCCTTGCTGGAAGAGACCGGGCATATGCCATCGCAGAAGTACACGCTGGCGCCGGAGATTTTTGCTCACGCAAAGCGGATCGCCACCACGTTTGGCCTCTACGACAACGCACTCTTCTCCACCGAGGTCACCAGCCTGCATTGGGACCACGTCACCTCGCGCTGGATCATCGGAACCAATCGGGGCGACGAAATACGGGCCCAGTTCGTGGCCATGGGCACTGGTCCCCTTCACCGTCCCAAGCTTCCCGGCATTGCCGGTATCGAGACCTTCGCCGGTCACAGTTTCCACACCAGTCGGTGGGATTACGACTACACCGGTGGTTCCCCGGCCGGGGCGCCGCTGGAGAAGTTGGCAGACAAGCGCGTGGGGATCATCGGGACGGGGGCAACGTCGGTGCAATGCATCCCACACCTTGCTCGGGCCGCCCAAGAACTATTCGTCTTCCAGCGGACTCCATCTTCGATCGACATCCGAAACAACCACCCGATCGAGCCGGACTGGTTTGCCACGCTGGAGGCAGGCTGGCAGAAGAAGTGGCTCGAAAATTTTGCGATTCTGCAGACCGGTGGGTTCGCGGACGAAGACCTGGTGAAGGACGGCTGGACCGATATCTCCCAGCGCATTCGCGACCGGGTGGTCGCCGAGGTCACCGCGGGAGCGGAGTACACGCCGGAGACCGTCGAGCGGGCGTTTTCTGAGAGCGACGACGAGAAGATGACGGAGATTCGCGCTCGGGTCGATGCCATCGTGGCGGACCCCGAAACGGCCGAGGGCCTCAAGCCCTGGTACCGGCAGCTGTGCAAACGGCCGTGCTTCCACGACGAGTACCTCCAGGCCTACAACGAGCCTGGCGCCCATCTCGTTGATACCGATGGCAAGGGTGTTGAGCGAATCGACGAGACGGGTGTCTGGGTGGGCGGGGTGCACTATGAGTTGGACTGCCTGATCTTTGCGTCCGGCTTTGAGGTCGGCACGGACTACGCCCGGCGAAGCGGCTTTGAGACCGTGGGGCGCAACGGGCTCAGCCTCTCGGATCACTGGGCCGACGGCATGCAAACGCTGCACGGCATCCACGTGCAGGGGTTTCCCAACCTGTTCATCGTGGGCCCCAATCAGGGGGCCAACCTGATCTCGAACATCACCCACAACCTCACCGAGGCCGGCCAGACCATTGCCATGATCGTGGCCCACGCCCTGGACGTGGGAGCCGCGGAGGTTGAGGCAACCGAAACGGCTGAGCAAGCCTGGGTAGAACGTCTGGCCACTAGCACGCAGTCGTTCTTGGGCAACCCGGATTGCACCCCCGGGTATTACAACAACGAAGGCCAGGAACTTGGTCGGCGGGAGCGGCTCAACGCCAGCGGGGATCCCCGGGGTCCCATTGGCTATTTCGAGTACATCGATCAGTGGCGCAACTCAGGCGAGTTCGAAGGCCTGGAGTTCTGCCCGCCCAGGTAGTCAGCCCCGAGGGACACCGATCGGCCCGATGATGTGGATAGGGAACGGCGCCGCGGCCTGGAAGGTCACCTGCTCCTGGAGGGCGAGCCGGGTAGTTGGGTCGAGGACGTAGCCGTCTTCGTCCACCGCGTAGCGCGAGATGGTGATGGCTCCGTCCTGCCCGATCGTCAGGCTCACCGTCCGTTCCCAGGTGTCCTCGCCGACCGACGAGATGACCCAGGCCCGCAGGAACCCCCGAATGGCAGCGGGAAGGGAGCGAAAGGCCGCGACAGTATCGATTTGTACGACGACACCTTCCTTGCCCGGATCCATCCCATCACTATGGGCTTTGGTTGGTCAGATGCAACGCAGAATGGTGCGAGAACAGGCCTCAGGAGACAGCTGTCACGTCTGTTGGTGCACTCGCGTAGCCTCCGGCGCCATGGCTGACGACACCACTGCACCACGTATCGTCATCGAAGCGGGCCAGACCGGGTTGGTGTTGGCCGTGGGCGACGATGGACGGCTTCATCAGGTGGCCTTCGGTCCCGGGATGGCGGACCGGCGCCCGGTGTTGCCGGTTGTCCTTTACCCCTTGGCCTACCCCACGTTTGGTGAGGAGCCTTTGCGGGAGCCTGCGTTGCGCGTGACCCAGGCCCACGGGGAACTCTCGACCCGACTCAGGTTCGAGGGTCTTTCCACCGACGCCCACGCGGCGGGCCAAGTGGTCCGCGTAAACATGGTGGAGCGGGTTGCTCCGCTTTCGGTATCGCTGTGCTTTCGAACCTGGCCTGCGTATCACCTCCTGGAGCAGTGGATTGAGGTGACAAATGATGCCGACGCTGAGATCACCCTCCATCGGGCGGCCGCCACCGCGCCTGCCTTTGCCGGGACCGCGCCCCACCTCACGCACTGGGGTGGTGGCTGGGCGGGAGAGTGGACCGAGACCACCGAGTTGCTCACGGCCGGCACCAAGACGGTGGCGTCTGCGGGCGGGACGCGGCCGTCTCTCTACCGTCCTCCCGTGGTAGTGGTGGCCACCGATGGCCCGGCCACCGAGACCAGTGGAGAGGTGGGCGTGTGCTCGGTGGAGTGGGGCGGCGATATCCGCTTCGATGCCGAGACCTTCCTCCATGGTCATGTTCGCCTCATTGCTGGCCATCAGGGTCGGGGTGCGGAGCGAGTCTTGGCCCCCGGCGAGCGGTTTGTATCGCCTGTTGCCCGTTGGGTGTGTTCCGATGCTGGGATCGGCCCTGCCAGCCGGGCGCTGCATCGCTTTGCTCGGGAGCAAGTGATCCGGGATGGAACCGAGATCCGGGCGACGGTGGCCAACACCTGGGAAGCGATCTTCTTTGCGCTGGACCCAGCGGTGCTGAGCACGCAGGTGGACCGGGCGGCGGACCTCGGCGCAGAACTGTTCTTGTTGGACGACGGCTGGTTTGGGACCGCCTACCCCCGAAATGACGACACCACCGGCCTCGGCGATTGGGAGGTTGATCGAGTCAAGCTGCCCGATGGTCTCGGGCCGATCATCGACCACACCATTGAGCGCGGGCTGCGTTTCGGCCTTTGGGTCGAGCCAGAAATGGTGAACCCGAAGTCCGCGCTTTACGAGGCGCACCCCGACTGGGTGATCTCGGAACCCGGGCGGGAACGCCGTCAGGAACGCAATCAGCTCGTGCTCGACGTGCTCCAGCCAGAGGTTCGGACGTTCGTGGTCGGGGTAATCGACAAGGTCCTGCAGGACCACCCCCGCATCTCCTATCTCAAGTGGGATGCCAACCGAGACATCACCGAGCCCGGCTCAACGTCGTTGGCTCCCCATCGTCAGTCCCATCTGGCCATGGACCGGGTCCTCGCAACTTGGGACCTCATGGCCGAGGTGGCCCGCAAGCACCCCACGGTGGAGCTCATGCTGTGCGCTTCGGGTGGCGGCCGCTCAGACCTCGGAACCCTCCGGTGGTTCCACGAGGTCTGGACGTCGGACAACACTGATCCCGTCGATCGGGTGCGCATCCAATGGGGCGCGTCTCACCTGCTTCCGGCCTCTGTCTTGGCGGCCCACGTGACTCGTTGGGGTAACCGGCCGCTGGCCTTTGGCTGCGCGGTGGCGATGAGTGGGCGGTTCGGGTTCGACCTCGACCTCACCGCGTTGACTGCCGAGGAATGGGAGACCTGCCGCTCGGCGGCTGTCACCTACGCCGACCTCCGAGATCTGGTTCAGCAGGGCGACCTCCACCGGCTGGTCTCGCCGATCGGCACCACTAGAGGGGCGGTGGCCTACGTGTCGCCCGACGGGGAGCGGGCGGTGGTGTTTGCCTTCCGCCTACCCGGCGACGACGGAACCACCCCCGCCTTCGCCCTGCCTTGGTTGGATGGCGGGAAGGCCTACGACGCTCGGGACCGAACGCCCGGACCCACCGATGGTCCGGCCGCCGGCAAGGTTGCGCTTGTCGGCCAAATCCTGGTGTGGCCGGTCGGCGAGCCCCCGGTTGCCTCCGTGGTGGAGATCACCCGCAGGCGCTGATACGAGCGCCCCGTCAGTCGGCCAGACACGCATCGACGGCAAGGCCGGCCACGATTTCGGCAATGGGCGCTGGGCGCCCGAGCAGAAATCCCTGGGCCCAATCGATCCCAAGTTCGCGCACTACCTCGAGTTGCTCCGCCGTCTCGATGCCCTCGGCCACCACCCGCAACCCCAGGCGGTTGGCCATGGTCACGATGCCCTCCGCGATGATTCGGGTTCCCGGGTCGTGGAGGAGTGCCTGGGTGTAGGAGGTGTCGAGTTTCAACACGTCGATCGGGTACCGGCGGAGGTAGCCAAGCGAGGAGTAGCCGCTGCCGAAGTCGTCGAGGGCGAGCGACACTCCCGCATCGGCCAGGCCCATCAGAACCAGGTCGACATCGTCGCGGGGGTCGATCAGGACAGACTCAGTGAGTTCGAGGACGAGGTTCGCGGCCAGCACGCCATGGTGATCCAGGGTCCCCAAAATCATGTCAATGAAGCCCCGCTCCAGGAGCTGATGAGCCGACACGTTGACGCCCATTCGCAGTTCGGCCAGCTCGGGTGAAATCGCCACCAATTGGGCGAGCGCGCCCAAGGCTTGGTCAACGGCCCAACGGCCAAGGGGCACGATCAGCCCAGAGTCTTCCGCTATGGGAATGAACTCGCTGGGCGAGGCAACCGGCCATCGCGCCAATGCCTCGAAGCCGCTCAGAACGTCACCTTCGTTGAGCGCAAAGATCGGCTGAAGATGAATGGCCAGTGCTTCCTCGGCCAGTCCGTCTCGGAGCGCAGATTCGAGGAAGAACCGACGACTCACCACGGCGCGCATGGTCCGATCGAACACGGCAACGCGGTCGCGCCCGCCCCGCTTGGCCACGTACATGGCCGCGTCGGCATCACGAATGACCCGCTCGGGATCCAACTCGGAACGCTGGTAGCCAGCGACGCCGATGCTGGCGCTTATGTGGTTGGCGATCCCCAGGACTTGCACGCGGCGTACAGCGTCAAGGAGCTCCTCAGCGGCGGCGGCGGATTCCGCTGCGGTCAGGCCTTCGTGGACGACCACGAACTCGTCGCCCCCGAAGCGTGCCACCAAGGCTGCTGTCTGGGCCACGAGCTGCGTTCCGACCGCCCGAAGTAGCCGATCGCCAGCGCTGTGGCCTAGGCCGTCGTTGACGATCTTGAGGTTGTCGAGATCGATGAAGAACACCGAGACCGTGGCCGTGGGTGATCCCGATGTCCGGCAGGCGTCGAGATGCTCCATCAGGGCAAGCCGGTTCGGAAGGCCGGTGAGGGGGTCGCGCCGGGCCTGCTGAGCCATAGATCTGGTGTGCGATCGGTCCGCGGTGACGTCGTGCATGATCACGCCGTAGTAGATGTCGTCCGGCCCGCCTTCGGCTACGGGCGTGATGGTCGTGGCCATGATCCGGGGCTTGCCGTCAACGTGAATTTCGAGGTCCCCGGTCCACCGCTCGAGTCGGCGGATGGTGGGCTCGATCACCCGGAGAGCAAAGGATCGCAGTTCTGAGGCGAGCTGGCTCTCGGGCTGCGTTCCGATGTTCGGGTCCCTGACGACCAGTTGGGCGGCGTGGTTCAGGTACGTGAGGCCATGGTCGAGGCGACCAACCATCACCAAGTCCTCGATCTCGTCGAAGATCTTCATGAGGCGTTGGTGGGCTTGAGCGGTTGAGGCCTGGTCTTCTTCGGCGTCGACCTGCGCCTGGACGTCGCGAAACTCGCCGATCACGACGCCATGGCGGGGGACGGCGAGCATGTTCCAGCTGGTGACCTCGAACCAACGCCAACCACCGGCGGACAGCGCCAGGCGCGCTCGGATCGGGGCTGTCTCCTCCGCGGTAGTCGTGATCCGAATCCACGCCTCCCGGGCGGCGGGTAGATCCTCGGGATGAACCAGATTGGTGAGTTTCCTTCCCAGAAGCGCAGTGAGGTCGCACCCAAGGACCTCGCCGACGTTGAGGGTTCCTCCGCGGACAATGCCCTCGCGGTCTATGCGGAGGCGGAAGTTGGTTGTTCCACGAAACCAGGAGAGGGCGTCATCTTCGACATCGAAGTGGTCGGCCTCGTCGTCGAGAGCCTTGCGATCCATTGGTCGTGCGGTCCTCTCCGGTTGGCCCCTTGCCCGGTGGATCAGGTACCCGTGAGTCGGGCCACCACCGGTGCCATTGCTTCCATGGCGTCGTGCTGGACGACGATGTAGCTGGCATCCCAGCGGTCTCGGCGAGCCAGCAGGTCGTCGCAGATCTGATCGACCGTTCCGAGCAATGTGTGAGGGAACTCCAACAACTCCGCAGGGGTCACGCCGAAGGCGGGGGCGAGTTGGTCGGCCAGGGAGGTCCGATCATCGGTGAGGAAACACCCAAAATTCAACAAGTTGATCTCCAGGTCTCCGTACCGATCGCCGGCTGCGTCCTTGATCCATCCCACCTTGCGGTCGGTTTTCTCGGCGGTACCGCTCCGGGCGGCGTCGGCGTCGACCTCGCCGTTGGGGATGGTCGGATTGATGCCCACGATGTCTGCGTGGCGGCCAGCGATAGACAGCATGCGCTTGAGCCCGCCTCCGATGAGAATTGGCGGGCGGGGGGATTGAACGGGCTTGGGCAGCCCGTTGTGATTGGTGATCGTGTAGTGCTTGCCTTCGAAACTGAACGGGTCCGGACCGAGGAGCCCGGTGATCACGGCAAGGCCTTCCTCGAACCGGTCCACTCGGGTGGCAGGCGCGTCATAGGATATGCCCGCTTCGTCGTAGTCGGACTTCATCCAGCCGGCGCCCAGGCCGATCTCCAGCCGCCCATCTGACAACAAGTCGATGCTGGCCAGTTCCTTGGCCAGGACCAGTGGATGTTTGTAGTCATTGTCGAAAACCAAGGCCCCGACCCGCAGGTCGGTGGTGGCTGTGGCTGCCGCCATGAGTCCCGGGATGGGTGCCAGCTGATCACCAAAGTGGTCCGGCATGAACAGGGTTGCGTAACCAAGTTCCTCCGCTCGGCGAGCCATGGCCACCCATGTCGCACCGGACGTCGCGGTGAAGCCTTGGACGCCAAATCGGAAACGGCGGGCATGGGTCATCGGGTGCATCCTCAGGGTTGGGAGTAGCGAAAGAGTACGGCGACCCTAGCTCCGACCCCTGGGGCAATAGCCTGCCGTCGGGGTGACGCGGCGTGGGCGTTACCATGAGCGACGCTGTGACCCTCGCCCAACGTCTGTCCACCTACCTCAAGCGGCTCCTGCGCTTCGTGGTGGTCATGGCGGCGCTCGTTGCGGTGCTGGCTGGCGCCCTGGCGGTCATCGCACCGCAGGTCTCCCACCTGGTGAGCGCTCACCGCTCGGACCATGACCGGATAAGCCTCAAGCCCCTGGCCGAGCGCTCTTACCTCTACGACAGCAATGGTGCCCGCCTGGGTACCATGACCAACCGAGATGATCCGCAGAACCGCTCGCAGGTCACGTTGGACAAGATCCCAGAGACCGTGCGGGGCTCGGTGCTGGCCACAGAAGACGCCAACTTCTACCGGCACACCGGGGTCAATATTCGGTCGATTCTTCGGGCGGGCAGGTCCAACTTGGAGGGTGGCCCGGTCCAGGGTGGTTCCACCATCACCCAGCAGGTCGTAAAGAACTCGTTGGTGGGCAATGAACGCAATCTCAGCCGCAAGCTGCGCGAGGCCTTCTTGGCCGTGGAGCTCGAGAAGCAAATGTCAAAGCAGGCCATCCTCGAGTACTACCTGAACAGCGTCTATTTCGGTGGTGGGGCCTACGGGGTTCAGGCGGCATCGGAGTACTACTTCAACAAAGATGTCGGCGCGCTCAATTGGGCGGAGGGTGCGCTTCTCGCTTCGCTGATCCGGAGCCCCAACTACTACAACCCGTTCAAGAACCCGGATGTGTCCCTCGAGCGGCGGGCCATTGTGTTCAAGCGGTTGGTGGAGACCAACCGCATGAACAAAGACGAAGTGGCTTTCTGGGCGGCGGTACCGCTCCCCACGGTGCCCAACAAGCCCACCCCGCCGTACGACTACTTCGTGGAGGAGGTCAAGCAGCAGTTGTTGGCGGACCCCAGCTTCGGCCTCGGGGCAACAGAGATAGCCCGGAACCGCACGGTGTTCGAGGGTGGCATCTCGGTGTACACCACCTATGACCCCAACATGCAGGCCCAGGCCAAGAAGGCCCGAGACGAAACCCTCCCGGCCAACAAGGGTGATTCCACGTTCGATGTGATCGACCCCAAGACCGGTCAGGCCACCTTTGGCACCCAGGCCATTGCTTCGATCGATCCCACCTCCGGGGCGGTCCGGGTCATGGTGGGCGGGCCCGGTTTCGATAAGTGGAAGTTCAACTTGGCCACGGCCGCACGCCAGCCGGGGTCCACCATGAAGACGTTCGTACTGGCCGAGTTGTTCGAGAAGGGGTATGTCCCTTCGGACACGGTCAACGGCGGGAAATGCCTTTTCAAGTTCCCCCGCACCGTGGAGCCCTATGCGCCCAGCACGGGCCAGGGCGGGGTGGGCACGATCACCTCCATGATCCAGCGTTCGTCCAACTGCGCTTTCGTTCGCCTGGGGCAGTTGGTGGGCACGGACAACGTGGTCACCCTGGCCCGACGACTGGGGGTCACGGGCAAGCTGGATTCGGTGCCGTCCTTGCCGCTCGGTACGTCATCGTTGTCCCCGTTGGAGATGGCTTCGGCCTACGCAACGTTTGCCAACGATGGCGTCCGCTATACGCCTTACCTGATCGATAAAATCGTAGCCCGGGACGGCACCATCCTTTACCAACACCGATCCGTTCCGGAGCAGGTAGTGAGTGTCCAAACGGCCCGGCTGGTCAACGAGGTGCTGACCGCCAACGTCACCGGTGGTACTGGCAAGAACGCCCAGATAGATGGCGGTCAGGTGGCCGCCGGAAAAACCGGAACCACCAACGAATCCACCGATGTTTGGTTCGTGGGCTACACCCCCCGCCTGGCCACTGCCATCTGGATGGGTGCGCCAGCCGGGTCGATCAGCCTGGCCTCGAACCCGGCCTTGGTCGGCGCCACTGGCGGTCGTTACCCGGCGGCAACTTGGGGGCGCTACTACTCCCTTCTCTACGCGGGGCTGCCCACGGTCCCGTTCTTCTCGCCATTGCCGACCCGTTCCGGAAGAAGCGTCGGCAAGATCCCCTTTGAGGTTGGCGGTAGCTCAAGCAGCACTACCACTCGGCGGCGGACGCCAACCAGCGTTCCTTCGACTACCCCCCAGACGACAGCCACGTCTACGCCGGGGACCCTCGTCACCGTTCCGCCGGGAGGCAACTGATGACCACAACCTTCGACACTTTGCTAGAGGTTCAAGCCCACGACACGCGGCTGGATCAGATCCACCACCTGCTGGAGAACCTGCCCGCACGCGAGGAACGGGACGCGGCTCGAGCCGCGCTGGAAGCGGTCGAGGAACAGATCGTGGGGGAGACCGAGGCCCGAGATGGTCTGGCCCGCCAGCAGAAGCGGCTGGATGACGAGATCGAAACCATTGCCGCCAAGCGCAAAGCGGTCGATGTCACCCTCTACGGCGGCACGATCACCAATGCCCGTGAGCTCCAAGACCTGCAAGAGGAGATCGAGGCCCTCGGCCGTCGAATCACTCAGCTAGAAGATCAAGATCTCGTGATCATGGAACAACTCGAGCCGATCGAGACGCAGCTTGCCGAACTGGTGGTCACTCGTGGCCAGCGCAGCACAGTCCTGGACGACGCCGAGCTACGCCTCATTGCCGCCCAAGCGGAGCTGGCGGTAGATCTGGAAAACGAGACCACCGCCCGGGCCTCCACGGCGGAGGCCATTCCGGCGGACCTCCTGGCGGAGTACCAGAGCCTGCGCGGTGGCCGTGGGGGCATTGGTGTGGCCAAGCTGGTCGGCACGCAGTGCGGCGGTTGCCACCTCACCCTGTCGGCGGTGGAGGCATCCCGAATCCACAAGCACCCCGAGGAGGTCACCCACTGTGAAGAGTGCGGCCGCCTCCTCGTTCCCTAACCGCTGATCGCCTGTCTTGTTCATCTGGTTCATCGCTACCTCGGTCGTGTTGGTCGCGGTGGTATTCCGCAGCCCAGCAATTGACTACCGGACGGTCATTGCTGGCGCCTTGTTGCCCGCAATCGAGGGTGTCCTTGGTGGGCCTCGACTGCTCCATTCAGTGGTAGGCGCGGTCGCGATCATGGCGGTGGTGATGCTGGCCACGCGGAGCCACCGGCTGGTTCGCCGCCGGCTTCTCGGTGTGCCGATCGGGCTCATGTGCCACCTGATCCTCGACGGTTCATTTACTCGCACCAACGTCTTCTGGTGGCCGCTCCCCGGCGCGGGTTTCGCCGCCGGCCAGATCCCGGAGTTCTCTCATCTCGGCGTCTCCTTGATTTTGGAGCTGGTGGGGGTCGGCGTTGCGGTGTGGGCGTGGAAGCTGTTCGGGCTGGACGACCCCGTCAAGCGGCAGCGTTTCCTGGCCGAAGGCCGACTAGACCTCCCGGTTTGAAGGTCCACCCCTGGTATGTGGGGGTGACCTACGACGACTTAGGTCTGAGCGGGCCGGTCCTTGGCTCGCGGGCGCGGGAGCACGCATGAGCGATCAAGGTTTTGGCGACGGAAATCAGGGCTGGCAGCCCACCGGCGGGCCGCCAACGAGCGCTGGGTCCGGTTGCCGCAAGGTTGGGCTGATCATTCTGGGCGTGTGCTGTGAGCGAGTTCGGCTCGATCACCGCTGACGGCAAGATCACCAATACGTCGAGCAAGGACCAGGGCTTCCAGATGGGGCGCTTCTGCGTTCGAAACGGCTGGCGCGGTTGTCGGGCCGGCGATTGTCGCACTGACGTTGGACTCCAGGCCGGGTGGTGTGCGCCTAGGAGGCACCCGATAGTGCCGAGCGACTGTATCCGCAGGTCAGGCTGGTAGTGACGGTGAGTCAGCCTGTAGGCGGGGTTCTGTTCCCCGGTCCCTTGCGGGTGTCCGGTTTGGTGACCATCCATCTATGCGGCCCACCTGAGGGTTCCTCCCGGGGGAGGAGCGGGCGGGCAGCCCTGCCCTCTGTTTGGCCTTGCTCCTGGTGGGGGTTACCGAGCCGACCGGATTGCTCCGGCCGCTGGTGCGCTCTTACCGCACCGTTTCACCCTTACCTGTGCCGGATTGCTCCGGCCATCGGCGGTCTATTTCTCTGTGGCCCGATCCGCGAGGTCGCCCCCGCCTGGCTCTCGCCAGCACCGATGCCCTATGGAGCCCCGACCTTCCTCGACCATCACCTCACCGGAGTGTGGTGATACCCGCGGCCACCCAGCCGACTCACCGTCGTGGGCGAGTGTAGGGGTTCGGTCAGCTTCCCTCTGCTTTGGCGGCCGCTGCGCCCAGGAATGCATCGCCAGGGATGAGGTCAGACAGCGGATACAGCGGTCCCCTCGGTGGCGTGCCAGCGGCACCATTGGCCAACACGGTGACGCGTCGGGCACTGGCGGCACCGAAGGTCATGGCCTTCTGGCGCCACTCTGCCGAGGTGTAGATGCCAACGGCGTTCACGTAGGTGGCGGCCAGCATGCTCTCAAGGTCATGCATGAAGGCAACGATCGCGGCGTCGGTGTTGAGCGACTCTTCAGCTGGCACCAGAAGGCTGGCCATGAGGGATTCGTTGGGCTTGTCGGCGCCCTTGATGCCTGTCTTGGCCGCACCGTAGACAGCGGCGGCCTCGGTGTGGGCGGAGCGGAACCGGCGGGCCATATCGGCCATCGTCTGGTCGGTCAGCCTGGGTGTCTGGTTGGCGTAGAACTGCTCGACCAGCAACTCAAGTGACTGTGCGGTGGCGATCTGGGTCTTGTCATCAGCCAAGGCAATGGCCGATGGCGTGGTGACCGGCACGGTGGCCGGAGTGCTCGTGCTGGACACAACCTGGCCTGACACGCCCGGTGCTGGTGGATTGCTGCTGCAGGCGGTCAGGAGGACGGCGCCCGCAAGGCCGATGCCACCGGTGAGGAGGGCACGCCGGGACGGCAAACCAGCGGTGAGGGCGGGCTGGTCTTGCGACATCATTATTTGCCCCCCTGGGACGCTGCGGAGCCTGGAATGCGGGCGGCGCTTGTGTCAGCGGCCGATGGCGTAAGGGTGGCGACATCTCCGCCGCCTGCTCGACCGAGATACACGGCGTGCTGAGACTCAACGGCCAGGACCTGTGCCACGACCTTGGCGGTGCTCGGCTCGACTAGGCCACCCAACGCATACAGGTGAGTGGCGGCGAGCACGTCTTCCAGCTCGGAGAGGATGGTGAGCACCTCGGCTTTGGCTGTTGCCGTCTTCAGCGAAGCGACGGTGCTGGCGGTGATGGTTGCGTCCGGCGCCGAGGTGGTGGCGGCATCGGCCAAGAGCGAGGTGAGCACCTCTACCACCGACTGGTGGTGGCTCTGGAAATTCAGAGCGATGGGCCCTTCGTCACCGAGCGTTCCACCGTCGAGCGCGGCTTGGTACGCCTGCACGGCAGCCATCTCAAGGGGGAGGGCAAAGGCGGCGAAGGTTGCATCGTCGAGCTTCGGTGCGGAACCAGCAGCATCTTGTGCGCCGGCCACGGGGAGCAGCCTGGTGAGCGGCCCGACGGTCCCCACCGTGACCAATGCGCCAGCAAGCGCAGCACGGGTTAGGAAGGTCCGGCGGGTGGTCGGAACGACCTCCGGGTTGTCGAGCGGCACGCGTGTTCCTCCTGTGTCGAGGCGAACAGGCCCCGACATCGTCACAAGTTCTTGGGGAAGTGTGGTCATCGCGAGTGGGTCGAGTCCAAGTGAGAGGGCTCGACCCTGGCGGAACGGGTCAAAACGAGATCGCCGATAGCTCGGGGAACCACGCTGCGGCCCGCTCCAAGGTGCTGGCCCAGCGCTCCCGATCGAACGACCCAATGGGCTCAACCACCGTGGTGGGTGACCAAATGGCGGCAATGTCATCGTCGCCCGACCAAGCACCAAGGGCCAGCCCGGCGGCGTAAGCGGCCCCCAAGGTAGTGGCCTCAGGCTCCGGCGAAACCTCCACCGGTCGAGCGGTGGCATCGGCCAGCGCTTGCACAAACGTGGGGTTGGCGGACATGCCGCCGTCCACGCGCAGCGTCGGGATGGCAATGCCACCATCGGCCTCCGCCGCCTCCACCAAATCGGTGGCCCGCTGGGCAATGCCCTCAAGCACGGCCCGGACGATCTCCGGGCGGCCACTCCCGCGGGTGATCCCAAAGAGTGCCCCACGGGCGCCGTAATCCCAGCGGGGGGTACCCAGGCCGAGTAAGGCGGGAACGTAGGCCAGGCCGCCGCTGTCATCGCACGAGGCCGCAACGGCGTGGGAATGTTCGGCGCTGTCGATGATCCCGAGATCATCGCGTAGCCACTCGATGTTGGTGCCCGCCGCCAACATCACCGCTTCAAGACCCCAGCGGCGCTCGCCCCCCTGAGCGCGGGTAACGATCGGGAACGTGCCCCCCGCCCCCTGGGTGGCATAGGTGGGCCGGCCGTCCAGTACGAGATCCAACATGGCGCCGGTACCGAACGTGATCTTGGCTTGGCCGGGCCGGACGCAGCCCTGACCCAGCAATGACGCCTGCTGGTCACCCAGAATCCCGGCAATGGGCGGGGCGCCGCTCAGGGCTGTTGCTTCGCCGATCGTTCCAATGGAATCCACCACGGTGGGCAAGGCCGACCGAGAAATGTTGAGCGCCGCCAGGATCGGGTCGTGCCAGTCGGTTTGGTCCACGGTTCGCATCCCGTAGAGGGCCGCATTGGTGGCATCGGTGACGTGCAAGCGGCCGCCCGTGAGGGTCCAAACCACCCAGCTATCGACCGTGCCCACGCACAGATCTCGGATGCGGTCCGGGTCCGCCAGGTCCAGGAGGTGGGCGGCCTTGGTGGCCGCTGCGTTGGGGGCCAGACGGAAGCCCTGGCCGGCCAGGGTGAGGCACTCGCCGATCGTGCGCAGGTCCTGCCAACCCAGGCCGGGGCCGACCGGCTCTCCCGTCGCCCGATCCCACACAATGGTGGAGGCTCGCTGGGTAGCAATGCCCACCGCGTCCGCCCCATTGGCGGCAGCAACGGCCTCGTTGGCCACGGCGAGCACCGCCGTGGCCAGTTCCGTTGCGTCGAACTCCACCAGTCCGGGTGCCGGTGAAACCGGCAGCACTTCGCGGCGGTAACTGCGGGTAACGCCGCGGCCCGGCTCGACAATGGCCGCACGGACCCCACTGGTGCCCACGTCGATCACGAGCAATTTCACAGGGAAGACCTCCGGGCCTTACGACGGGCACCCAAGAGGGCACCAAGGGTTCCAGCCGACGAGGCCAATAAACCGATGAACAACATGGCAAACAACGACACACCTTCGCCGCGGTCAAGGCGGCCGAGTACGCCAATGATCTCTACCGGGACGAACACCGACAATGCGGCGGCCGCGCCGTGGCGGGTGGCCTGGTGCGTCGCCTCCAGCCCTGCCGAAATCCCGGACACGATGAACCCCAAGAGCAGGAACAGCAGGGTCAGATTCAGCAGGGCGCGGGGCTTGGGGACCTGGTCGGCCAAGACCACGTTGGCTAGGGCCGCCGTTACGGCGAGGAGGGCACCGGCCGCTGCGCCGCGTACCACCACCATGCGATCAAGTTTCACGGGGAGGGCCAACGCACCAGACCGAATGGGTCCGCCAAGCCGAGCTTGCCGGGGTTGCAGATCCCATGAGGGTCCAGTGCGGCCTTGATCGCCGCAAACACATTCAGCCCATTGCCCAACGCTTCGGCCACGAACCGGGCCCGGTTAAGACCGACGCCGTGGTGGTGACTGAGGGACCCACCGCCAGCCAGGACGGCCCGGCTACCTGCATCCCAGGCGGCCACGTAATACGCATCCCGCTCGGCCGGCTCCACCCGGGCCGCGAACGTGAAATACAAGCAGGCACCGGTCAGATACGAATGGGACTGATGGGCGGAAACCGCCATGGTGCCGGGCACCGCGCTGATGGCCGCGGAGGCGGATTCGTAGATGGCGTCCAGGGCGGACCACGGCGCGGAGATCTCCATGGTGTCGACCACGAAACCCTTGGAAATCAGCGACTCCAGGGCCTCGACGTTGTTGCGGTGCCCAAACCAGGTGTCCACCAGAGCGTCGTCCAGCCGGGTGGCCGGCGCACACTCCTTCTCCACTACCGCGAGGGCAGCATCCACCATGGTCTGGTCGCCCTCGTCGAAGGCCAGCAACACGTTGACGGATTGCTCAACCCCGAAATTTCTTTGCGATTCGATCCCGTCGTAGAGCCGCAGCACCGCGGGATGGGCGCCACGCTGGAGGATTGCTCGCATGGCGGCCAACGCCCCGGAGAACGAGGTGAACCCCCACGCTGATTGACCGGTGTGGGTGGGGACCGGCCAGGCCCGCAGCCACGCCCGGGTGATCACGCCGAGCGTGCCCTCGGACCCGACAAAGACCTGCGTGAGATCTGGCCCGACGGCCTGACGTGGTTGTCCACCGGTGCGAATCACGGAGCCATCGGCCAGGACAACCTCCAGGCCGATCACGATGTCTTCGATCTTCCCGTACCGGTTGGAAAGTTGCCCCGCACCGCGGCATGCCAGCCACCCGCCCACGGTGGACAACGACATGGATTGCGGCCAGTGACCAACGGTGAGGCCATGCGTGGACTGGAGTTCGTCCTCGAAGCGATCGCCGAACGTACCCGCCCAAACCTCGACGATTCCCGAGGTCACGTCTACCGCTCCGATACCTACCAACCCACAAAGGTCGAGGATCACGCCGCCATGAACGGGAATGGTCCCGCCCACCACGCTGGATCGGCCCGCCGCTGGCGTCACCGGCACGCGTGCCTCATTGCAGAGGCGCAGCACGTTGGCCACCTCGTCCACATTGCTGGGCCGAGCGATCGCCCCGGCCACCTGACCAACCTCACCATCGGTGGCCCAAATCATGGCTAGTGGCCACCAATCTCGGCTGGCCTCCGCTCGTTCGCCCGGGTCCAGCCGCACGTCAGCGCACGCATCGCCGAGGTCCGCCAAGAAGGCGTCGTCCAGCAAGACGATGGGGGCGGTCAGATGGCCGGTGGCGGCCGCCGCGTCGCCAGCAATGGCGATCGGTGGGGTGGGTGCGCCGGGCGTTGCCGTGACAGGGGTCATCGGTTGCCCATGGTAGGCGCCCCTTCGCCGCCGCGGGAAGCCGTTCTCTAGCCTTGGAGGCCCTCGAGCGCGGCGTCGGGCAGGGCGGAGAGCGGAAGGTTGGCGCTGGTGCGCTCCAGCTCAGCGGCCGCCCGGTAGTCGGCCGCTTGCTGGGCCGCTTCCTCGTTGGTGAGGCCCAGTAAGGGAGCGATGAGCATGGCCACGCTCTGCGCGGCGGCGGCGGAGGCATCTCGGGCCAGCAGACGCGCCCGTGTGCGGCGGCTGAGAATGTCGTCCACGGAGCGGGCCATCTCGTAGCGCACGGCGTAGACGGCTTCGGCTCGGATGTACGGCAGTCCCGCCACGAGCGGCTCGCGCAACGTGGGATCGGCGTCGGCCAGCGCCAGCACGGTGGCGGCCTCCCCGCCGTAGCGGTCTGCCAGGTGGGCGATCATCGGATCTGCGTCGCCCGCCAGGGTTTCGTAGCCCTCCGCGCCGCGCAGCTTGAGCTTCTTGGTTTGGGAGCGGCGAGATACGCCATCGGCCGTCTTGCCCAGGTGCTCGACGATGGCGTCGACCGTGTCCGCCGCCATCTCGCGGTAGGTGGTGAGCTTGCCGCCGGTGATGGTGACGACGCCGCTGGGGGAGGGGTTCACCTTGTGGCGGCGGGAGAGATCCGCGGTCTTGGCGGTCCCACCGCTCTTGACCAAGGGCCGCAATCCGGCCCATGTGCCGACCACGTCCTCACGGGTAATACCCGTGAACGACAGGGCGTCCAGCAGGTACTGCACATCTTCCTCGGTGACCTGGGGATCATCGAGCGGACCGTCGTAGTCGGTATCGGTCGTGCCGATGTAGGTGAGATCGCCCCACGGCACCACGAACACGGCCCGCTTGTCCTTGGGTACCGGCACCACCACCGCAACGTCGTTGCGGATTTTGCTCCAAGGCACCGTGATATGGACGCCCTTGGCCGGGCGAATGGAATCTGGGTCCGTGCCCTCGTCGATGGTGCGCACGGAGTCTGACCACACGCCAGCGGCATTGACCACGGATCGACAGCGAATAATGATCTCCTTGCCGTCGGCCAGAACTCGAGCCCCACACACCTGACCCTGGTCGTCTTTGTCGATGCCAACCAGGGACGCGCCGTTGGCGACAACAGCGCCGAACTCGATGGCGGCCGTACGCGCCACCGTGAGGGTGAGCCGGGCATCGTCCACGGTGGCGTCGTAGTAGAGGTACGACGCGGCCAGCTTCTCCGCTGGCAGCGTGGGCATATGTTCCAGCGTCTTCTCCGCGCTGATGCGCTCGTGGAGTTTGCCGATCCGGGCACCACCGGTGAGGTCGTACATCCACATGCTGATGCCCAAGGCCCGGGAGAGCTTCTTGGGAATGACGCTGCCGCGGCCGGTGAGCACAGGCAACAGGAACGGGAGCATCTTCACGAGGTGAGGTGCGTTGTGGCGTAGGCGCTGACGCTCATGCAGGGCTTGGTAGACCAAGCGAATCTCGCCCTGCTGGAGGTAGCGCAACCCGCCGTGGGCCAGCTTCGAAGATTTGGAGGAGGTACCGGAAGCAAAGTCGTCCCGTTCGACGAGCGCCGTGCGTAGGCCACGCGATGCGGCGTCGAGAGCGACCCCTGCCCCGGTGATCCCGGCGCCCACCACCAACACGTCGAACGGGTCGTCCGCAAGGCGCCTCAGGGCATCTTCACGATCGAACCAGCCCGGCCCGATCATCGGTTGGTCTCGGGCTGATCGCGGTGACGAAACATCCGCCGATCCTACGGGCACTGATGGCGACTACCCACACCTGAATTCCGCTGGCGGGGTCTTGGTCACGGTAGGTTTGACCCAGATCTGGCGGCCCCAACCATCAACATCAAGGAGGCCTGACTCCGTCATGGCTGAACTCAAAGGTTCCAAGACCGAAGAAAACCTGAAGGAAGCGTTCGCCGGCGAAAGTCAGGCAAACCGTCGCTACCTGTACTTCGCACAGAAGGCCGATATCGAGGGCTACCCGGATACCGCCGCCCTTTTCCGCTCCGTCGCTGAAGGTGAAACCGGCCACGCATTTGGCCACTTCGACTTTCTCGCCGAGGTTGGCGACCCGGCCACTGGCGAGCCCGTCGGCCCCACCGAAAGCAACCTCAAGTCGGCCATCGCCGGCGAGACCTATGAGTACACAGAGATGTACCCCGGCTTTGCCAAGACCGCTCGCGAAGAAGGCTTCGACGAGGTGGCTGAATGGCTGGAAACCCTGGCCCGCGCCGAGAAAAGTCACGCTGGCCGCTTCGCCAAGGGCCTCGAGAACGTTTCCTGATCGTTCGCACTGAACCGGGCCAGCGCTTTGCGCTGGTGAGCGGGGGGGCCGTTGGGGTCCCTTCGCTCACGGCTGCCCCCGTCATCCAGGAGTTCCCCCGTGACCACAACCTATGACCCGTTCCATCCCAAGTACCTCGATGGCTTGGATCTCCGCCAGGAGATGGACCGGGTGTTCGATCTCTGTCACGGGTGTCGGTTGTGCTTCAAGTTCTGCCCGTCGTTCCCCACGTTGTTCGACGCGATCGACCAGCACGACGATCAAGACGCCGCCAAGATCACCGACGCCCAGGCGTTCCAAGTGGTCGACGAATGCTTCAATTGCAAGCTCTGCGGTGAAGTCAACTGCCCCTATACGCCGGGCAAGCACGAATGGGCGCTCGACTTTCCCCGTCTCATGTTGCGGGCCAAGGCCTTCCAGCAGGACGACGGTCAGAAATCCGCCAAGACCGTCCTAACCGACAGGGCACTGTCCAAGACGGACTTCCTAGGCAAGCTCAGCAGCGGCGTCACCGCGCCGCTGGCCAACAAGGTTCTGGGCACACCAGGTTCTCCGCTGCGCAAGGCCATTGCCAAGACGGCTGGCATCCACGAGGAAAGAATCCTCCCTCCCTACGCCAAGACCCGATTTTCCACCTGGTTCAAGAAACACACCCCCAAACTCCGTGGTTCCGGTCAAGGCAAGGTGGCCCTGTTTCCCACCTGCCTGGTGGAATACACCGACACCCAGGTCGGGCGAGATCTCGTGGGCGTGTACGAACACAACGGGATCGAATGCTCGGTGCCCGCCGGCACCAAATGCTGTGGCGCACCCGCGCTTCACCAAGGCAACCTGAAGCAGTTCCGCAAGGACGCTGCGGCCAACGTGGCCGTGCTGGCCGGAGCCATCCGGGACGCCGAAGCGCGGGGAGAGGACCTCACCATCGTGGTCCCGGAACCAACCTGCGGGTTCGTGCTCAAGAAGGACTACGTCGCCTACCTGGCTACCGACGATGCCCGTCTCGTGGCCGACCACACTCAGGATGCCGCCGAGCACCTGGTGCAGGTCCACAAGGCAGACGGCACCTCGCTCGACACGGAGTTCGGCGGCGAGGTACCGGTCTCGATCGTGTACCACGCCCCCTGTCACCTGCGGGCCCAGAGCATCGGCCTCAAAAGTCGAGACCTCCTGAAGCTCACCGGCGCCAAGATCACCCTGGTGGCGGAGTGTTCAGGGATCGACGGCACCTGGGGCCTCCGATCCGACAATTTCGAGATGGCCCGCGGGGTTGCCAAGAAAATGACCAAAGCCATCGTGAAGGCCGACGCCGACACCGTGGCCGGGGATTGCTCCCTCGCCAACGGCGGGATCCTGCTGGAGACCGGCAAGACCCCACAGCACCCGCTTTCGGTCATGGCCCGGGCCTACGGGATCCCCGCCGACGCCGACTGATCTACGCACAGAGGAGAAAGACTCATGACCAAGCTCGGCATCGATGACATCGCCGATCTCCGTGAATACGAACGATCGCGGGCCCAGTTCCGCACCGAGGTGATTGCGCTCAAGAAGCGGCGACGGATCTCCGTCGGCCCTGTAGTCACGGTCCTGTTCGAAAACCGAGAGACCATTCGGTTCCAGATCCAGGAGATGGCCCGGGCCGAAAAGATCTTCACCGACGAAGGCATCCAGACCGAGTTGGACATCTACAACCCGCTCATCCCCGAGCCGGGGAATCTCGCGGCAACCCTCTTCATCGAGCTCACTGTCGACGACGAAATGCGGGAGTGGTTACCGAAGCTGGTGGGGATCGAACGGCACGTCGTCATCCGGCTCGGCGACGGTCCCGACGCGGATTGGGTTCGCGCCACGGTGGACGCCGATCACGAGAAACAACTCACGCGAGACGAGATCACTGCGGCCGTCCACTACATCCACTTCTCGTTTTCTCCCAACCAAATTGCGCTGCTCAAAGGCCGTCCTTCAGCGCTGGTGGTGGACCATCCCGAGTTCGTATTCGAGACCCCTCTGACCAGCGACAACATCGCCGAACTGGTCGCCGATCTGGTCGGTTGAGATCCAAGACAGGTCCCGGTCAGGCAAATGACGGTGTGGACATCTGGGGTGGCGGGCGACCATACTCGTTGCTTCGTGCGCCCCCGGGCGGGGCGAATCCCCGAGCCGGCCAGCGCCCGACCCACCAGGCGGGGCCATCTGAGGCACCCGTCGTCATTCGACCGTCTGTCTAGGAGTGAACCTCCCCCAATGAGCTCCATGTCTTGGCGCAAAAAAGCCGCCTGCCACGGCCTCGATCCCCAGCACTTCTACCCAGAGACCGATGAAGCGGCTGAAGCCGCCAAATCCGTGTGCGCAGGCTGCCCGGTCCAGAGCGCCTGTCTTGAGTACGCACTGACTCGCCGTGAGAAGGACGGCATCTGGGGCGGGTACACCGAACGTGAACGCCGCCGCATCATTCGCCAGCGCCGCCGTACAGCCTGACCAGCACCTGCGTCGAGCCGCGGTAGCGTGAACCGATGTTCTCTGTGAGGCGGCTGACGGCTGATGAAGGCCCAACGCTTCGGTCCATGCGGCTGGCCACGCTGGCCGATGCGCCGGGTGATTCCACCACCACGCTGGCTCGGGCTGAGTCCCACGGGGATGGCCATTGGTCAGATTCCGCCTCGGCCAACGCGTCCGGGTCTCTCCAGGCCACGTTCTTTGCCGAGTCCGACGGGGTCGCGCTGCCGATCGGCATGATCGGCGCCTACGCCAGCCGGGGCGGCGTGGCGAACCTGGTTGGACTCTGGTCTGCGCCTGGGCATCGAGATGTCGGTGTGGCCACCGCTTTGCTCAACGCGGTGGCCACCTGGGCGACAGACAAGGGCCACGGCCGCCTGCGGCTCTGGGTAGTCGAACGCAACGAGTTCGCCCGACGGTTCTACGAGGCCGAAGGTTTCACGCCTACCGGGGCCGATATGGCCTTCGAGCCTGATCCACGCATTCGTCAGGTGGAGATGATTCGGGACTTGTAGTGGCTCCTGGACCCGCCCGGTCTGGCAGGCTCGCCCCATGGCGCCTGGGCCCCTCGGAACTAGTCTGGTGCGCCGATCGGTGGCCACCGCCCCGGTCCGCATGGCCGATGTGGGCGGGTGGACCGATACCTGGTTTGGGTCTCCTGGCCAGGTTTGCAACCTGGCCGTGGGGCCCGGGGTGGTGGTAGAGGCCTCGTTGGTTTCGGTGCCGGGTGGTACCGAAGGCCTGCCGCTGCGGATCATTTCGCCTGCGCTCCAGGAGGACTATCGCTCGGGTCCGTCGGCCGATCGGGGTTGGCGCTGGCCCGTAGCGAACCGTCAACCCCTGCTCGAACACGCGGCGGCATCCGTGCTGGAGACGGTCGAGCTCCCCGCTGGTTTGTCGGTCGAAGTGGTTATCTCCTCCGCGGTTCCGGCCGGGGCTTCACTGGGCACGTCCGGTGCGGTGGTGGTTGCGCTGTTGGGCGCGTTGGACGGCCTGTTCGATCGCGCCCGTCCGGCCGCCGAGGTGGCGGTGGCGGCTCACGCCGTGGAAACGTCCCGGGCCGGCCGCGAGTCTGGCGTCCAGGACCAATGGTCGGCGGCCATGGGTGGGGCGGCACTGCTGGCGATCGGTCCCTACCCGGACGTGCGTCATCAGCCAGTCGAGCTGTCCTCTGAGGTGGAGGCGGAACTAGGGGAGCGCTTGGTGACCGTGGTGTTCGGCCCGCATGACTCGTCCGCCGTCCATGCCTCGGTCATCGACGCCATGGTCGGCTGCGGTGGCCCGGTACACGATCAGGCGCGCTCCGCCCTCGGCCACCTCTCGGCCCTGGCCGCCGACGCCGCCGCCGCGCTTCGGGCCGGGGACATCGATACCTGGGCCAAGGTGCTCACCGCCTGCACCGAGGGCCAGCGTTCGCTCCATCGGTCCTTGGTGGGCCAGGCCCATGCTGCAGCCATCGAGGTCGCCCGTCAGCACGGCGCAAGCGGGTGGAAGGTCAACGGCGCCGGCGGCGACGGGGGATCGCTCACGGTCGTGGCCGCCGATCCTGTCGCCGCCGCAGGCCTGGCCGCCGCCCTATCGGCGGTGGACCCGTCGTGGCAGGTAGTCGACCTCACCCTCGCGCCCGGCCTGAAACGGTCACTGGCCGAGGATGGCGGCTTCCTTTTCGGCTGACACCGCTCGCACCAGTTCCAGTACGTCGGCTGGGGCCTTGGAGGGTGAACCGGCATCGAAAGGGGGTTGGGGGTCGTACTCGATGCCGAGCTGGACAGCCTGGGACATTTCTGGGCCGTAGATTTCGGCCAGCAGCGTGAGGGCGAGGTCGATCCCGGCCGATACCCCTGCCGCGGTCCAAATCCTGCCCTGCTGAACCACTCGCTTCTCGGTGGGTCGGGCGCCGTAGGTGGCCAGTTCGTCGTAGGCGGACCAGTGCGTGGTTGCGTCGAGACCCTCGAGCAGGCCAGCGGCTCCGAGTAGGAGGGAACCCGTGCAGACCGATGTGGTGTAGGTCGTGTGCGGGTGGGCCTCCGCGATCCAGTCCACAATCGGGTCACGATCGCGGGCCAGCTTGCGGGAGATGAATCCGCCGGGAACGAGGAGCAGGTCCGGTCGGGGGGCATCGGCAAACGTGTGCTCGATATCGAAATGGATGAGGCCGTTGTCATCGGTGAGACGTCCGGTCCGTTCGGCACACACGATGAGTTCGTTGCCGGGGACCTGGCTGAGCACTTGGTACGGGCCGATGGCATCGAGAAGGGTGAGGCCGGGGTAGAGGCCGATGGCTATCTGCATGGAAGCTCCCTGGGTTTGGTCACGCGTTGACGGATTGGTGGGCGAAGTGCTGGCGGTAACGGGCGGGCGTCGTGCCGATGCGGCGGGTGAACGCCCGGTGGAACGTCTCGGCGTGGCGTAGCCCCACGGCCCGGGCCACGGCGGCCACGGTGTGATCAGTGGTCTCCAGCAGGCGTCGGGAGGCCTCGATGCGCAGCGCCTCAACATGGGCTGCGGGGGTCGTTCCCGTCTCGGCTTTGAAGGACCGGGCGAAGCTCCGATCGCTCATCCCTGCCCGGGCGGCCAGGCGTTCGACGGTCAGGTCGTCGGCCAGGTGGTCTGGCAGCCAGCGTTGGATGGCGGCAATGGCTGGTGTGCGGGCTGCTTGGGCTTGGAGTTGCACGCTGAACTGCGCCTGGCCGCCTGGTCGGCGGGCAAACACCACCAGCCACCCCGCCACGTTGTGAGCAACCTCCGGCCCGAGGTCTTCGTCCACGAGCGCCAGGGCGAG
>JANXNS010000133.1 GCA_025353965.1 Aquihabitans sp. | reverse complement strand
TGCGGGTGTGGACCTTGAGGATCTCCAGCCGGCCCCGCTTCGTGGGCCGGTCGACCACGACGTGGCGGTCGAATCGGCCGGGGCGCAGGAGCGCGGGGTCGAGCACGTCGGGCCGGTTGGTCGCGGCCAGCACGATCACGGTCTCGGTGGGCGTGAATCCGTCCATCTCGGTGAGGATCTGGTTGAGCGTCTGCTCACGCTCGTCATGTCCGCCACCAAGCCCGGCGCCACGTTTGCGGCCGATGGAATCGATCTCATCGACGAAAATAATGGCCCGGCCCATCTTCTTGGCCGACTGGAAGAGGTCCCGGACTCGGCTGGCGCCTACGCCCACAAACATCTCCATAAAATCGGAGCCGCTGACCGAGAGGAATGGTACTCCCGCCTCACCGGCGACAGCCCTGGCGATCAGGGTTTTACCGGTGCCGGGAGGGCCAACGAGAAGGACACCCTTTGGAATGCGGGCGCCAATCTGGCTGAACTTCTCCGGGTATTTCAAGAAATCGACCACTTCGCGAATCTCGGTCTTGACGCCCTCGTAGCCAGCGACGTCGGCGAACGTTGTGCCCGGCCGCTCGGTGGAGTACGTCTTTGCCCGGGAGCGTCCGATCGACATGATGTTGCCCATTTGGCCTTGAGCCCGACGCTGCATGACGACAAAAAACCCGATGATGAGCACGGGGAAGATCAAGATCGGCAGCCAGGTGGCCAAGAACCCCGCCGATGGTGTCTCGGGCTTGAGTTCGACACTGTTGACATCTAACAGCTTCAGATCTGCGGTCGGGAACGGGTCTAGGCCCGTGGTCTTGAACGCCGACCCGTCCTTGAACTTGCCGGTGATCTTGGCGGTGGTGTTGTTGTAGGTGACCTCAGCCACTTTTTCTTTGCGGACCTGGGCCAAGAACGATGAGTAGGAAAGGTCCTTGCCAGAAGGCTTGTTCTGGTTGAGGGCCAACATTGCGATCAGTACGAGAACGGCAGCAGCGCCCCACAGCATCCACCGGCTGTTGGCCAGTGGCTTGCCGCCGGGGGTTGAACCGCCAGACCCATCCTGCCCGGAGCGACCCGGACCGATCGGGCCGCGGCTGCGCGGCGGCGGCGGAGGGGGTGGTGGCGGCGGCGGCGGACCCTCAGTTGACATGCGATCATGTTAGGGGTCTGGTCCCTCCACGCGGCAGGCGGCCGCAACGGTCTCCATCACAATGCGTCGTTGGGTGGCGGGCTTGACCGTCGTCCT
This sequence comes from Aquihabitans sp., assembly GCA_025353965.1. GTDB lineage: Bacteria > Actinomycetota > Acidimicrobiia > Acidimicrobiales > Iamiaceae > Aquihabitans. The sequence goes on along the minus strand of JANXNS010000133.1, from coordinate 12,331 downwards.
CGCCCATCCCCGGTGATTGAACGCCGTAGCGGTACCGTGCCGACATGCGTCGCCGTTGTGCTCGCCCGGGATGTGCCGAGGCAGCAACCGTCACCCTCTCCTATGACTATGGCTCTGCCACCGTCTGGCTCGAGAGACTCGCAGTCGAGGGCCACCCGATGACCCACGATCTCTGTGATCGCCATACCGCCCGTACCGTCCCGCCTCGTGGCTGGTCATTAGTGGACCAGCGCCTGGGCGCCGCCCAGCTCGCATCCTGATCTCGCCCCGACCGGGGTGGGTCACGGCTCACCGGTAAGATCCCTCGGCCATGACGACCGTGCCCTTCGACACCGCCGACCCGGCCCAGGGTCCCGGGTGGGGCCTCGGTGACGCCGTCATCGGTTGGGTGATTGCTCTCTCTGCGGCCGCGTTGCTGGGCTTGGCCTCGCTCGCCCTAGCTGGTTACGACCAAGCCGATGTCGACGCCGATCGCCTTCCGCTCTGGCTCACGCTCCTGCAGTCACCGTTCCTCTGGGTGGGGTTCATCGGGGTTCCGGTGTGGGCAGCCACCACAAAAGGCGCCGGGGTCGTGGCCGATTTTCGGCTGCGCATTCGGGCCATCGATTTCCCGGTTGCCGGTGGGATTGGCGTGTTCGCCCAGTTGGCCATCGTTCCGCTAGTCACCTTTCCGGTGCTGTGGCTCACCGGAACCGATGCCGACAAGTTGGGGGAACCGGCCCGCCAACTCGGCGACAAGGTTTCCGGGCCGGGCGGCACGCTCTTGTTCATCCTGGTGATCGTGATCGGGGCGCCAATTGCGGAGGAGTTGTTCTTTCGCGGCCTCGTTCTCCGTTCCCTTGAGAATCGTTTCGGGACGGTTTGGGCCGTCATTGGTTCGGCGGTGGTGTTCGGCGCCACTCATTTCCAGCCAGTGCAGTTTCCTGCGCTCACCGCCGCTGGGGTCGTGTTTGCCCTCGTGGCAGTCAAGACCGACCGATTGGGTGCCTCCATGGTCTGCCACATGGCGTTCAACGCGACCACCGTGGTGAATTTGCTTTGGATTGCCAAATGACGCCGTTTCCCCCACTGCGCCAGCGCGTGAATGGCCGGTTGCAGCGGTTGATCGCGTCGATCCGCGATGACCCCGGTCGTGGGGCGGAAATCGTCCTCACCCTGGCGGTGATTCTGCTGGGCACTGGCCTGGTGCTGGCCACGTTGCATCCGATCGAATTGTGGCGAAATACTACGCCGACTGGCGGAGATATGGGCTCGCATGTTTGGGGCCCAAATTTCCTTCAGCACCAACTACTACCCCGCTTCCGGCTCTCGGGGTGGAGCCCGGATTGGTACAACGGCTTCCCTGCGTACCAGTTCTACATGGTGGTCCCATCGCTTCTGATTGTGGCCCTTCACGTGGGCCTGACCTGGTATTTCGCGGTGCCGGTGGTGCTGCTTAGCCTGGGTGTCGTGGTCTTGGCCTGGGCCAAGCAGCGGCTCTACCCCTATCGGTACCTCATGGCGTTCGTGGCCGGGCTCGTCATCGTTTTGTCGGTGCCCGTTCCTTATAACCGGTCCTTCAAGCTGATCACCGCCCTGGGCTTGCTGGGAATCCCGGTGGCTTGTTGGGCCTGCGCAAAGCTGGCGGACCTGCCGTTCCCGATTCCGCCGCTGGCCTCGGCTGCCGGTTTGCTCTTCGTCTACAACCGCGAGCCGTTGTTCAATACCACCGGCAACATCATCGGCGGCAACTTTCAGTCCACGATGGCGGGCGAGTTCGCCTTCTCGATCAGCCTCACCTGTGCGGTGCTCTACCTAGGGGTTGCCCTACGGGGACTTCGAACAGGAAAACACCGAGCGCTGGCGGCAGCCTTGTTTGCCATGGCGGGGCTTTGTCACCTCATCCCCGCCTTTTTCGTGCTCGGTTGTACCGGGGCGCTCTTTCTCGTCCACCCGGATCGGGCTCGCTTCAAGTGGTTGGCCACCATGGTTCCGGTGGCCGGCCTCCTCACCGCTTTCTGGGTTGTGCCGTTCTGGTGGCGCAGCGACTACGTGAACGACATGGGTTGGGAACGCCTGCCCGTGCCCAACGCGCAATACGGCCCAGAGGCACTCAAGCTGGCCGGCAATGAATCAACCGCTTGGTACTACCTGTTCCCCTCAGGAATGCGCTGGCTCATGGTCGTTGCCGTCATCGGCCTCATCTTGTCGATCGTGCGCCGCTATTCGTTGGGCATGGTGTTGGGGGCAGCGTGGCTCGGCGTCATCATCGGGTTCACCCTGCTGCCGCAGATGCGCCTGTGGAATGCCCGGCTGCTCCCGTTCTTGTACTTGTCGGTTGCCTTGCTTGCCGCCATCGGCTTCGGTGAGATGCTGAGAATTGCCGGAGCCGTTGCGAGCGGGCAGCCGAATCGGCCCTTACGGCCGGTCACCGTTTCGTTCGCCGCATTGGCCTCCGTGGGCGTTTTGCTTTATGTGTCGTTGCCGTTGTCGGGCATGTTCGACCAACCGGTTGTGGGGGGTTGGGCGCCGATCTCGCGTACCGCCATCAATGTGCCAACCGGGGTCGGTGCAGCCACGGAGACCAAGACGCAATCCGCGATTGGCCCGTTCCAAACCACCGCGGTGAACCCGGTAGCTGGGTGGTCCAACTGGAATTACAAGGGCCTCGAACTCAAAGAGGCTCAGCCCGGCGGTTGCGCCGACAGCGGTTCCACGGTGAAGTGCACAACTGGAGGGTGGCCTGAGTACCGCAACCTCATGGCCACCATGGGCCGGCTGGGCCAGGATTCCAGTCAAGGTTGCGGTCGGGCGTTTTGGGAGTACGACAGCGATCGGTTGAATGGCTATGGAACACCCATGGCACCGATGATGCTGCCCTACTGGACCCATGGCTGTATCGGTTCGCAAGAGGGGCTGTACTTCGAATCGTCGGCCACCGTGCCCTACCACTTCTTGATGCAGGCTGAACTCTCGGCCAAGCCGTCGTCGCCGCAACGCGACATCCCCTACCCGCGCTTCGACATGAAGGCAGGGGTGCGGCACCTCCAACTTTTGGGCGTGAAGTATTACCTGGCGTCGACCACCCAAGCGGTGGACGCGGCCAGCCTTCATCCTGACCTCACCGAGGTCGCCGTCAGCGGTCCCTGGCACGTCTATCGCGTGGCCGATGCCGCGTTGGTCCAGGCCCTGGACTACGAGCCGGTGGTGGTCAAGGGCATGGGTAAGAGCCAGGACGAGTGGCTACCGCTCGCTTCGGCCTGGTTCCTTGATCCGGATCGCCTGGATGTTCCCCTCGCGGTCGACGGCCCCGCGTCGTGGAAGCGAGTGACCGCAACGCCGGTGCCTACCGATTCCCGGGGAATCGTGCGCTGGACGCGAGATCAGCTCGGCCTTTCTGGACCCATGGACCAACTCCCGGATGAACCCCGCACCAGGCTTCCGGCAAACAAAGTGTCCAACGTGAACGCGACGATCGACGGTATTTCCTTCGACGTGGAGAAGATTGGCGTGCCGGTGGTTGTGAAGACGTCCTACTTCCCGAACTGGGAGGTCGCCGGGGCTGATGGGCCCTACCGGATCACCCCGAACCTCATGGTGGTCATTCCTCGCTCGAAGCACGTCTCCATGGCCTATGGCCGGACGGCGCCGGACGTGCTTGGTGCAGGGCTCAGCGTGCTCGGCCTCATTGGGCTGGTAGTTCTTGCCCGGCGCCCACCCATTGCCGTCAAGCCGTATCGCACCGGTCGGGCATCGGCCTGGCTGGATGAACTGGTCACTATCAAACCCCGTTCGGTTGACGCCGTTCCTGACCCGCCAGAAACCCAATGGCCTCCGCCGGATTTCGCCGAGACCTAAGTGGCCGCCTCCTCACGTACCGATGCAGTACGTCAGTCTCTGGGCCGGCGCCGGCCTCGCCCGATGGCCCCTGGTGGTACGCGGCTGTCGGTGGTGATCCCCGCCTACTTTGAGGCGGAACGGATCGGCGACACCATCGCTCGGGTTCGCTCCGAGCTTGGTCAGCTTCTGAACGACGGAGATCTTGAGATCGTGGTCGTGGATGACGGCTCAACCGACGGGACCGCCGACGCCGCCCGTCGTGGCGGCGCAGACCTCGTGGTAGCTCAGGGTGCGAATCGGGGCAAGGGGGCTGCAGTGCGAGCGGGTGTGCTGGCGGCCAGCGGTCGAACGGTGGCCTTTACCGATGCCGACCTGGCGTATGCCCCGGCACAGTTGGTTGGCCTCCTCGAGGGCGTGGAGGATGGATGGGACGTCGTGGTCGGCAATCGCCACCATGACGCCAGCACCACTGTCGTTCGGGCCCGGCGGATCCGAGAAGCGGGTGGCCGGGTCATCAACGGTGCAACACGGTTGGTGTTAGCCGGTCGACACGGAGATACGCAATGCGGGCTCAAGGCGTTCAGATCTGACATTGCCCGGGTGTTGTTCGCCCACAGCCGCATAGATGGCTTCGCTTTTGACGTTGAGCTCTTTGTTCTCGCCGAGCGCTACGGGTTTTCCCTTACTGAGGTCCCGGTCGAGGTTGAAAACTCCGAGCAGTCCACGGTCCATGTCGCTCGCGATGCGGTCAGGCTTTTGCTTGATCTGGCCCGGATCCGACGAGCCGCGGCCGGCGGTACCTATGACCTTGCGCCGGGGGCACTGGACCACCTGTTCGTAGCTCCGGCTCCCTCCCCTTCACCCAAGGCCACCCTGACCGACGAGTAGTGTCTGCTCCGCTATGGCAGACCTCGACGCAATCTTCAAGGCCTACGACATTCGGGGCACATTCCCGGATCAGATCGATGCTGGTGGGTGTTATGCGATTGGGGCTGCCTTCGCCCGGTTCGCCTTAGACGAGGGCGGTGCTGTCCCGGAGATCCTTGTTGCCAGGGATATGCGCCCCTCTGGGGTGGAATTGGCGGCGGCGTTCAGCGATGGCGTTCGCTCTCAGGGGGTGAGCGTGGTTGACCTCGGCTTGGCGTCCACCGACCTGGTGTATTTCGCATCTGGGTCCCGTGGTGCCCCTGGGGCCATGTTCACCGCGTCGCACAACCCCGCTCAGTACAACGGCATCAAGTTTTGTCTCGCTGGGGCCCGGCCGGTCGGCTCAGATACTGGCCTCGAACGGGTAAAGGATCTGGCTACAGCCGGCGTCCCCGCCGGGGCGACCAAGGGGTCGACCTCGTCGCTGGATCTCCTCGGCGCCTTCGCAGACCACGTCCGATCCTTCGTCGACACCTCGGCCTTCCGCCCGCTTAAAATCGTGGCCGACACCGCCAACGGCATGGGTGGCCTGGTGGTTCCCGCCGTGTTCGAGGCGTTGCCGTTCGATCTAGAAATCATGTACGCCGAGCTGGATGGCACGTTTCCGAATCATCCAGCCGACCCCATCCAGCCCGAGAACCAGCGGGATCTGTGCGCTCGTGTCAGTGAAGTGGGGGCCGACGTTGGGTTCGCTTTTGATGGCGACGCGGACCGGGTCTTCGTGGTCGACGAGCGCGGCATGGGCCTTTCCGGTTCGGTTACCACTGCGCTGGTGGCCAAGGGCGTGCTCGAGAAGGAGCCCGGAGCAACGGTGCTCCACAACCTGATCTGCTCCAAGGTGGTGCCCGAGGTTGTCCGCGAGAACGGTGGCATCCCTATCCGCACCAAGGTGGGCCACTCCTACATCAAGTCCGATATGGCCCGGACGGGCGCTGCGTTTGGCGGCGAGCACTCCGCTCACTACTACTTCCGAGATAACTACCGGGCAGATTCTGGGCTCATCGCTGCCGTGCATGTTCTCGAGCGTCTGTGCAACGGGACCGAGCCCATGTCCGTCGTCCGCCAGCCGTTCGAGCGCTATGCGGATTCGGGGGAAATCAACACCCAGGTGCATAGCTCAACTGAGGTGATCGAGGATGTGGCGGCCGCCTACGCAGCCCGCCATCCCGAAGCCAGCCAAGACCGTCTGGATGGTCTCACCGTTGATTTTGGCGACTGGTGGTTCAACTTGCGCCCGTCCAATACCGAACCATTGCTGCGGCTCAACCTTGAGGCCCGCACCCGCGACGAGTGCGATACCCACACATCCGAACTCCTGCACCACATCACCAAGGGATAGACCACATGGCCCTCGATCAAAAGCTTCTCGAGATCCTCGCTTGCCCCGAAGATAAAGGCTCGTTGCTCTACTTCGAGTCCGAGCATGCGCTGTACAACCCGCGGCTCAAGCGCCGCTACGAAATCCGCGATGACATTCCGGTGATGCTGGTCGAGGAGGCCACCACCGTCGACGACGCGGAGCACGAGCGGCTGATGAAAAAGGCGGCCGCGGATTCCACACCGTCCACCCTGAGCGCCTAGGTCAATTCAGTGCCGGACTCGCTGGGCATGCGCGCCGCTGTCCTGGGGCTGCCCGAACAGATGGTGGCCGCCACCAGGAGCCTCACCGTCACGGGGTCGCTGCCCAGCCACGACGACATCGCCAACGTGTTGGTGGTGGGAACCGGCGCGGCTGGCTGGGTCGGAGACCTCCTAGCTGCCGTGGCTGGTCCGTTCATGCCGGTCCCGCTCGTGGTGCACAAAGGTTTTGAGCCGCCGTCGTTCGTGGACTCCTCCACGCTGGTGGTGGCCATCTCGGCGTCGGGTGATTCTCCGGAAACGGTGGCCGCAGCAACTACCTGCGTCGAGGCGGGGGCGCATCTCTTCGCGGTAACCAGTGGTGGGCGGCTCGGCGCCCTGGCCGACTCAAAGGAGGCGGCCACGGTTTTCCTCCCGGTGGCGGCATCACCGGTCCCCACCCGGACCCGCATCGGTGCGCTGGCCGTGCCTGTGCTGAAAGCGTTCGACACCCTCGGTTTTTTCCCCGGCGCCCGAGACTGGATCGGCGCCGCCGTTGATCAGCTTCGAGCCCGTCGGGACCAGTTGGCCCCGCCGGACAACCTCGCTGCTGATCTGGCCCGAACCATTGCCGGGACCATGCCGGTGATCTATGGCGGTGGGATCCTGGGCGGGGTTGCCGCGGCGCGCTGGAAGGTACAGGTCAACCAGAGCGCCAAGACGCCGTCGTGGATTGGCGAGCTTCCCGACGTGGTGCACGGTGAGATTGCCGGCTGGGGCCAGCACGGCGATATCACTCGCCAGGTCCTGTCGCTGATCCTGCTCCGCCACGACGATGAGGCACCTGAGGTGAGCGAGCAGTTCTCGACCGTGGAGACGTGGACGGACGAAGTCATGGCTCATATCCTCACCGTGCGGGCCGCGGGAGAGGGTCCGTTGGCCCAGTTGCTGGACCTGGCCTTGATCGGCGACGTTGTTGCCCTTGAACTGGCTGAGCGGTCCGGCATTGATCCCGGGCCCACCCCTGCCATCGTCGCGTCGCCGGCCGCAGGGTAGGGGTACTCATGTCAGCGCTTCCGCAGCACCTCCTGGACCTAGCGGCACGCGTGTCGAACAAGGGACGTTGGGGCGTTGATGATCGGCGGGGCACGCTCAACCTGCTGGACCCGGCCGCCATTCGTCGCGGCGCCGCGGCTGTTCGCCAAGGTCGCTCCTTCTCGCTGGCCATTCCGTTCGATGCTGATGGTCCTCAGACGGGCGGCATCCCCGGCCGGGACAACCCAAGCCGAGAGATGATCGCCGTCAACGTGGCCTACACCGGCGACAAGGACGGCTTCTGCACCAGCGACGACCGGGTTTCCATGGGGGTGCAGGCCGCCACCCACTGGGATGCGCTGGCGCACGTCGGTTACAGCGGAGAGCTCTATAACGGCGTATCCGATGCGGTAGTCACCGAAGCAGGTGCCGCTGAGTTGGGCATCGATGCCTTTGGCCCTGTTGCCGGGCGCGGGGTCCTGCTCGATGTGGCGCGGCTTCATGGTGTCGACCATTTCGATGATGGCTATCCCATCACCGGCGCTGACCTCGACGCCGCCGCGGCCGCCGCGGGCCTGGTGATCGAGTCCGGAGATCTGGTCTTGGTTCGTACCGGCCAGATGCATTTTCTGCGGATCGGGGAAAAGGACCGCTACCGGGAAATTTCGCCCGGGCTTTCCACGCAATCAATCGAGTGGTTCCATGACCACGATGTGGCTGGGGTAGCAACCGACACGCTGGTGCTGGAGTGTTTCCCCTGTGAGGACCCGGCCGTATTGCTTCCGGTTCACATGATCCAGCTGAGAGATCTCGGTCTGGCCCAGGGCCAGCTTTGGCATCTTGATGACCTGGCCGCGGATTGCGCGGCAGATGGCCAGTTCGATTTTTTCCTCACGGCCACGCCCATCCCACTTACCGGTGGGCTGGGTGGCATGGTCGCCCCAACTGCCATCAAGTAACCGGGTTCGGTCGGGACGCTCAGTCCTGGAGCTTGGCCATGATGTCTTCTGCGAACCGGTTGAGTCCGTCGATCTTTTCCTGGAGGGAAATGTCGAAACCTCCGTAGAAGGCCCACGGCATGGTGAGGTTGTCGGTGACCCCGACCTCCTCGGCTCGCTGGAACTGGTCCACGGTGAGTGCATCATTGAGCGACACAATCATGGAAAAATCGACGTTGGTCCGCCCGAGTTCAACCCGTTCGGCCTCGATCTTCGAACGGAAGTCGGCGGCCTGGTCGGTGCTGATCAGGTCCGAGATCCAGCCATCGTGGCGGGCCGCCCGGCGAAGGGCCGCCGTGGACATGCCGCCTACATAGACCGGCACCGGCGCCGCGGTTGCGGGGGTCATTTCCAAACGGGGCACGTCATAGAAGTCACCGTGGTGCTCCACCCATTCGCCGGTCCAAAGGTCGGCCAAGAGCCCAAGCATTTCGTCGGCCCGGGCGCCTCGCTTGCGGAACGACTCGCCCAGCAGGTCGAACTCCTCTTCGCACCAACCCATGCCGACGCCCAGCGACACCCGCCCACCCGAGAGCACGGAGGCGGTGGCGATCTGCTTGGCCACGGTGAACGGATCTCGCATGGGCAACACGTACACGTTGGTGAAGAAGCGCAGGCGCTCGGTGGCGGCGGAGAGCGCACCGATGGTGACCCATGGGTCCACCCACGGCGTAAAGGCCTCCCATCGGCGCTTCCCATCTTCGGTGTAGGGGTACTGGGTGGTCAGCGTCTCCAGGTTCACCACGTGGTCGGCCAACGCCATGGCGTGATAGCCCGCCTCGTCGGCTGCTTTGGCCAACGGCGCCAATTCGGCGGGATCGATGTATGCCGTGGCAATTGAAAACCGCATCAGGCCTCCTCAGGCATGGGTGCCGCCGTCGATACGGATGATTTCGCCGGTGATATGGCGGCCATCGGCCGACGCAAGCATGGCTACGACGGACGCAATTTCTTCCGGGGCGCCAAACCCAGTGGGCGACATGATGCGCCGCACCAACTTGCCTTCTTCTCGGGTGATGTCCGCGGGGAACTGCACATCGTTGGTGATCCCGCTGGTGACACTGCCGGGGGCGACCGCGTTGACCCGAACGCCGTCGAGGCAGTACTCCACGGCCAGGCTGTGGGTGAAGGCCGCGATGGCCCCCTTCGACGACGCGTAGGCGGCCATCCAGGGATGGCCGAAGAAGCTCGACGTGGAGGCCGTGTTCACGATGGACCCCTTTGACTCCATGAGATGGGGTAGCGCTGCTCGGCACATCAGGAATGTGCCGGTGAGGTTGACCCCAATGATCTTGTTCCAGGTCTCCAGATCGCATTCGTGGGTGCGAACGGTCCGGAGCATTCCGGCAATGTTGGCCAAGGCGTCCAGCCGGCCCCAACGTTCTATGGCGGCATCGATGGTGGCAGCGGCCTGGACCTCATTGGAGATGTCGGCCACGAAGCCAAAAACCTCGCCTCCGGGGGCGGCGCCGTCGTTCGCCTCCTTGACCGAGATTTCGAGGGCACCGGCGGTGATGTCCGACGCCAGCACCTTGGCCCCCTCCGCGGCGAACCGGGCGGCGGTGGCCCTCCCAATTCCCGATGCGGCCCCGGTAACGATGACGACCTGGTCGGTAAAGCGCTCTAGCGGCATGACGAGCAGACTAGAACACGTTTCAGTTCTGGGGGCCATAGGGGAGAAACGCCCGATTGCCTGGCCCGGTCGGCTAGCTTCTCCAGGCGGCCTTCGGGCCGAGTGGGCTGTCATGGGTGAGCCAGCAGGCTCCAGTCCCACAACATCGAACATGATTTGTCCTCTTGGCGCGTTCTGCGTCGGTTGAGGCGATCCCACACCATCGACGCGTGGAGGAGACCCCACATGCCCACCCTGAACCCCGACGAATTCAAAATCGCCGACATCAACCTCGCCAGCTTCGGCCGTAAGGAAATCCAGCTGGCCGAGCACGAGATGCCTGGCCTCATGTCCACCCGCGCCGAGTTCGCAGATGCTCAGCCGCTGGCCGGCGCCAGGATCATGGGCTCACTGCACATGACCATCCAGACCGCCGTGCTGATCGAGACCCTCACTGCCCTCGGCGCTGATGTGCGCTGGGTGTCCTGCAACATTTTCTCCACCCAAGATCACGCGGCAGCCGCCATTGTCGTGGGCCCAACCGGAACCACCGATGCCCCGCAGGGTGTGCCGGTCTACGCCTGGAAGGGCGAGACCCTGGAGGAGTACTGGTGGTGCACCGACCAGGCCCTGCGTTGGCCTGACGGCTCGGGCCCCAACATGATCCTGGACGACGGCGGCGATGCAACCATGCTCGTCCACAAGGGTCGTGAGTATGAGCTGGCCGGTGCCGTACCTGCGGCTACCGAAGATGACTCCGATGAATGGGGCGTCATCATCGACCTGCTCACCCAGAGCGTGGCCAAGGAGCCGACCCGCTGGACCGACGTGTCCGGCGCCATCATCGGTGTCACCGAGGAAACCACCACCGGCGTGCACCGCCTCTACCAAATGTTCGAGGCTGGCGAGCTCCAGTTCCCCGCCATCAACGTCAACGACTCGGTCACCAAGAGCAAGTTCGACAACCTTTATGGCTGCCGCCACAGCCTCATCGACGGCCTCAACCGGGCCACAGACGTGATGATCGGTGGCAAGGTCGCATTTGTCGCTGGGTACGGAGACGTCGGCAAGGGTTGCGCCCAGTCATTGAAGGGCCAGGGCGCCCGCGTGATCGTGTCCGAGGTCGATCCCATCTGTGCGCTCCAGGCCGCCATGGAGGGCTTTGAGGTCACCACGTTGGAAGACGTGCTGGACCGGGCTGATATCTACATCACCACCACCGGCAACAAGGCCATCATCACCGCCGAGCACATGGGCCGGATGAAGCACCAGGCCATCGTGGCCAACATTGGTCACTTCGACAATGAGATCGACATGGCGGGCCTGGCCAAGATGAGCGACGTTCGCAACATCGAGATCAAGCCGCAGGTCAACGAGTTCCAGTTCCCGGACGGACACTCGGTCATCGTCTTGGCCGAAGGCCGCCTCATGAACCTTGGCTGCGCCACCGGCCACCCGAGCTTCGTGATGTCGAACTCGTTCACCAACCAGACGATCGCTCAGATCGAACTGTTCACCAAGATTGAGCAGTACCCGGTTGGCGTCTACGTCCTGCCCAAGTTGCTCGACGAGAAGGTGGCTCGCCTCCACCTCGACGCCCTCGGGGTGAAGCTCACCAAGCTCAGTGATGAGCAGGCCAGCTACCTCGGCGTGAACGCCAACGGTCCGTACAAGCCCGAGCACTACCGGTACTGATCTTCGCTTCATCGAACCCTTGCGTTTTGCCGGTCTGGCGATTAGGAGAACGAGCTATGGGACAGCAGGGGATCTGGGTGCTTGGCGGGTATCAGAGCGACTTTGCTCGAAACTGGACCAAGGAGGGGAGCGGGCTCGACGGGCTGATCGCAGAGGTCACGCGGGAGACGTTGGCCGATGCCGCGGTGTCTGCTTCGCAGGTCCAAACGGTCCACGTCGCCAACGCGTTCGGCCAACTCTTCACCGGACAGGGCCACCTGGGCGCCATGCCCGCCACGGTGGACTCGGACCTCTGGGGGCTGCCCGCCAGCCGACACGAGGCCGCGTGCGCCTCGGGCAGCGTCGCCATTCTTGCGGCCACAGCCGAGCTTGAGGCCGGGCGTTACGACGTCGCCCTCGTGGTCGGCGCAGAACTGGAGCGGACCGTGCCAGGCGATATGGCGGCCCAGCATTTGGGGGCGGCATCTTGGGTTGGCCACGAGGGCAACCCGAAATTCGTGTGGCCCGCGGCCTTCTCCGATGTGGCCGACGAATACGAACGCCGCTACGGCTTGGACGACACCCACCTCCATGCCTTGGCCGAGATGGCCTTCCGTAACGGCCGAGACAACCCGAACGCCCAGACCCGAGACTGGCGCTTCACCGATGCCAGCTTCGCTAACGACGACGTGGCGAACCCGGTGGTAGA
>JANXNS010000128.1 GCA_025353965.1 Aquihabitans sp. | reverse complement strand
GCGTCAGGTGACGGGCGCCGATCCCAAGGTCGTCGTGGATTCGCTCGACCGACGTCCAGGTGCGATCGAAGTTGGCGAACGGTTCGCCCATGCCCATGTACACGACGTTGGAAAGGCGCTGACCATCAGCGGCGGCACGGGTGCGGGCCCGTACCACCTGTTCGACGATCTCGCCGACAGTGAGGTGTCGGTCGAACCCGGCTTGACCTGTCGCGCAGAAACTGCAGGCCATGGCACAGCCAGCTTGCGATGACACGCAGACGGTGGCCCGGTCGGGGTAACGCATCAGGACGGTTTCGACCTGGTGACCGTCGGCCAAGGTCCAGAGCCATTTCACCGTCTCCCCGTCGTCGCTGACGGACTCGGCGGCCGGCTTCAGCGCAGGAACCAGTTCTTCGGCCAGCCGAGCCCGGAGTCCCTTGGGGAGGGTCGACCAATCCTCTGGCTCTGTGCCTTGTTCGTAGAGGCCCTGCCACACCTGGTCCACCCGGTAGCGGGGTTCTCCACTGAGCAAATCGCCCAGTTCGCCGCGGGACCAGTCGTAACGAGAACGGGGAAGTGACGTCGTCACGATGTGTAGACCCTGCGGCGTTGGTGAATGGCAAAGCCAAGATGGGCATAGAGACGGCGAGCGGGCTCATTGGCCGCGTCGACGTAGAGGTTCACGACCCTGAGGCCAGCCTCGGCGAGGTGATCGAGCCCAGCCAGAACGAAGGCTGAGCCGAGCCCGTCACCGCGGTGCGATGGGTCCACCCCGATGACGTAAATCTCTCCGAGCGCTGGGTCTGGGCCCGACGGGGGGTGAACCTTGGTCCAGCAAAAACCTGACAGTTCTCCGCGGCGGTGGGCATCGTCGGCCACCAGGAAACCGGCTCCGTCGAACCATGGTTCGGCCCGATGGGCGTCCAGGGTGGCGAGGGTTTCCCGACCCTGATCGGGGTGGGTGGCGAAGGCCCGGTTGTTGACACGAACCCAAGCGTCACGGTCCGAGCTGGGCCGAAATGGCCGGGTGGCCACCGCTGGGGCTTCGGTCCGGGCCGGGTGATTCATGGGTACGGGCAGCAGACGGCGGAGTTGAAGGAGGTCACGGCGCTCGGTGAGGCCGAGCGCCACCGCGACGGCTTCTGGCAGGGGTTGGAGCGCCTCGGCGGGGTGGTCTGCGGCGAGGTGGATCGACGACCCGACGAGCGCGGGGAGATGACTGGCATCGGCAATGGATTGTGCAATGTCAGCGATGAGCCGGGGGTCGGTTTCCTCGTCCTGGGCGCCGAGGATCTCAAATTCGGTGTCCGCCCCCCGGCGCTCAAACCGCAGAGCTGTGGTGCTGTGGTCAGGGACAGAAAGGATGCCGGCGCGCGCCGCAGCGATTGCTGCGGTCTCGGTGGAAGGCGGTGTCGGCACCCCGTAACGCTACCGGTCGCCCTTGGCTGGGCCGCAGCCCATGCTTGGGTGGCTGCTCGCTCATCATTGGATGCTGCCTATGGTCGAGGGTATGGCCCGTCCCCGTACTCCAGCCGGCCGTGCCCGGCGTACCCACGAACTCCTGGCCTTGGAATACCCGGGCCCAGCCGTCGACCTGTGCGAGCTCGAACATCGCAATCCCTTTGAGCTGTTGGCGGCCACCATCCTGTCGGCTCAATGCACCGATGCCCGGGTCAACCTGGTCACGCCCGCGCTCTTCGCTCGGTTCGCCACCCCGGAGGAACTCGCGGTGGCGAACCCAACTGACGTGGAGGAGCTGATCCGTTCCACTGGCTTCTACAAAAACAAGACCAAGAGCCTCATCGGCATGGCCAACGCGCTGGTGGATCGCTTTGATGGTTCGGTACCCACGGCCATGACGGATTGGGTCACGGTTCCAGGGGTGGGTCGCAAGACCGCCAACGTGGTTCGCTCGGTTGCCCAGGGCCTGCCGGGGTTGCCGGTGGACACCCATGTGCTGCGGCTGTCTCAACGGCTCGGTTTCACCACAGAAACAGACCCGGTCAAGGTCGAGCACGTGCTGGGCGCCATGGTCCCGGCTGGGGAGCGTGGTGAGTTCAGTTTGCGGGTCATCCTTCACGGTCGGCGGGTGTGCGCCGCTCGCAAGCCAGCGTGCGGTCGCTGCGTACTGGCCGACTTTTGCCCGTCGGCTGGTCGGGGCTGACGTCGGGCAACCTCCTGACGTGCGTGTCCGGGGACCTCTCACCATTCATGACAAATATCACTCATCTATTTTGCCGTTTTTTAACCCCATGGGTTGGTGACGATCCCACAAGTTGTGGTTATAGTGATGGAAGACCAGGTACCCGCCATCTGGTTGGACGCGACGCCGGGATCCGCCGCCTGGTGTCGCTGCACCGCCGCCCTTCGGGGCGGCGGTGCTGTTTTTCCCCTCAGATCGCTTTCGCGGCGGGGCTTGGGCCGCCAGACTCACCGCATGGCTTCGATCGACCACGCCCAGCTCGCCTCGTTCGTAGCCAACGTTGAGGAGACCATCACCGGGGTGGCCGAACTAGGCGAACGTCTCGATGTAACCGGCCGGTCAGACGCGGCCAATGCCTTGTTCGAGGCCGAGCGTTCCCTGAAGATGGCGGCACGCAGCCTGGCCCGGGCTCGTCGATCCTTGGGCGACTGACCGTTGGCCAGAACCGGGTTCAGTGCCCGGCAGGGGGACCGGTAGCCTCAGCACTGTGCTGCGACGACTGGATCTGCGGGGGGCTGGAACCGACCTTCGGGGCATGCTGCCCCGACCTGACCAGGCCACCGAAGGCCCAATTGCGGTAGTAAAAGAAATTCTGGCCGACGTTCGGGCCCGGGGGGACGAAGCCGTCCGGGATCTCACCGAGCGGTTCGATGGCACCCGGCCCGCGGCGCTGCGGGTACCGCCAGAAGCCATCACCGCCGCGCTTACGGTCATTGACCCCGAGCTGCGTTCCGCGCTGGAGACGGCGGCCGCTGGCATTCGGGACTTTCACGAACAGCAGCTCGTCGGGGATCACACCTACGAGCGCGACGGCATTGTGGTCGTCGGCCGCAAAGTCCCGGTGGACCGGGCCGGTTGCTATGTCCCCGGTGGTCGAGCGATCTATCCCAGCACTGTTTTGATGACGGCCATCCCCGCCAAGGTGGCTGGGGTTGCGGAGGTCGTCCTGTGCGTGCCGCCGGACAAGACCGGTGCCGTCCCCCTGCCCACGCTCGCGGCGGCGGCCATCGCCGGGGTAGACGAGGTGTACGCCATTGGTGGAGCGCAGGCCATTGGGGCACTCGCCTATGGCACCGAATCCGTGCGGCCGGTCGACGTCATCGTTGGCCCCGGCAATATTTATGTGGCCATTGCCAAGCGTGAAGTCACGGGGTTGGTGGGCGTGCCGTCTTCGTTCCCTGGTCCATCAGAAGTGGTGGTGATTGCCGACGATTCCACCCCCCCGGACTTGGCCGCCGTCGATGTGATCTTGCAGGCGGAGCATGGCCCCGGTGGGCTGGCCTGGCTGATCAGTTGGTCCGAGCCGGCCTTGGATGCGATCTGCGCCGAGATCGAGGCGCAGGTGGCGGTCGCCCCCCGGCGGGCCGACATCGAGAGCACGTTCGCGGCGGGTGGCTACGCCGTGCTCTGTGATTCACCGGACCAGGCCATCGCCGTCTCCAACACCATCGCCCCGGAACACCTTGAACTCATGACCGAGGATCCCCAGGCATTAGTGCCGCTGGTACGCCACGCGGGCGCAGTTTTCTGTGGGGCATGGTCGCCGGCGTCGGTGGGGGACTACCTGGCGGGCCCGAGCCACGTGCTCCCTACCGACGGGACGGCCCGTTTCGGCTCGGCACTGACCGTGAGTGACTTCCAGAAGGACGTCCATGTCATCACCCTCAGCCAGGGCGCGCTGGAGCGAGCGGCCCCGGTCGTGGCCGTCATTGCCGCGGCGGAAGGGCTGGCCGCCCATGCCGAAAGTGTCCTTCGCCGCGTGGGCCGCACTCCCCGGGATTCCTGATGGCGGAACACTTTCAACCCCGAGAAGACGTGGCCATGCGAGCCGGCTACCACTCGCCTCAGGTAGACGTTGAGGTTCGCCTCAACACCAATGAGTCTCCGTTCTCGCCGCCGCAGGCATTTCTCGACGCGCTCGCCGCCGAGGTGGGCCGGGTGAAGTGGAACCGCTACCCCGACCGCGCCGCGTTGGACCTGCGGGTCAAGATTGCTGCGCTGCATGGGGTGCTGCCCGAGCAGGTCTTTGTGGCCAACGGTTCCAACGAGGTACTGCAAACCCTGACCCTGACGTACGCCGGTCCGGGGCGATCGGTGGCCGTCTTCGAGCCCACCTATGCCATGCACTCGCAGATCGCCCGGATTGCCGGGTCCGAGGTCGTAGAGGGGGCTCGGGCGGCGGACCTCTCGCTCGATAGAGCGGAAGTCCGACGGGTGCTGGCCGAGTCCTCGCCCGCGATTACCTACGTGTGCTCCCCCAACAACCCCACGGGCTTGATCGAAACCGAGGAAACGGTGCGAGAAGTCCTGAGCCTGGTACCGGGGTTGCTGGTGGTGGATGAGGCGTACGCGCAGTTTGCGCCCTGGTCGGCTCTTTCGCTGGTGAGCGAGGACCTGCCGCTGGTGGTGACGCGGACTTTTTCCAAGACGTGGTCCATGGCTGCGGCCAGGCTCGGCTACTTGGTCGGGCCGTCTTGGGTGGTGGCCGAAATGGAGAAGGTGGTCCTGCCCTATCACCTGGACTCGCTCAAGCAGGCGGCGGGCACGCTGGCCCTGGACTTCGTCGAGGAGATGGAGCACCGGGTGGCGGAACTGGTGGAGGAGCGCGGCCGGCTGGTCGCCCAACTTGTCGACCTCCCGGTTGAGGTGTGGCCGTCCAGCGCCAACTTTGTATTGTTCCGCCCCATCGAACGTGACGGCGACGCCGTCTGG
Organism: Aquihabitans sp.; assembly: GCA_025353965.1. GTDB lineage: Bacteria > Actinomycetota > Acidimicrobiia > Acidimicrobiales > Iamiaceae > Aquihabitans. Next base: position 8,504 of record JANXNS010000128.1, on the reverse strand, counting down.
CAGGACTTGCTGGACCAATCCGTGCTGGTCCGCAACTGTTCGTCCTGGCCGGGCCTGGATGGTTGCCTGCGGATCACTATTGGCACCACCGAAGAAGATGACCGCTTCCTAGTCGCGCTCCGAAAGGCCCTCTCATGACCGATGTCCGCCCCCGATCGGCCCACCGCGAGCGCACCACCAAGGAGACGTCGATCGCGATCACGCTGGACGTCGACGGTCCAACGGGAACGGTCAGCACCACAACGGGCCTGCCCTTTTTCGACCACATGCTCGATCAAATCGGCCGCCACGGTGGCTTTGATCTGGCCATTGTGGCTTCCGGCGATCTCGAGGTCGATGCCCACCACACGGTCGAAGACGTCGGGATCTTGTTGGGTGAGACCTTTCGCGAAGCGTTGGGCGACAAGGCGGGGGTCCGGCGGTTTGCGTCGGGCCTCTACCCGCTTGACGAGGCCCTGATCGAAGTGGCGTTGGACCTGTCAGGCCGTCCGTTCGTGGTGTACGACGTGCCGTTCGGTGAGGTGCTGCCGCTGGGCGACCCGCCCTTCAACCCAGAGATGGCCGAGCATTTCTGGCAGTCGTTTGCCGCAGCCGCGGGTATCACCCTCCACGTCACCAAGAAGGCCGGCAAGAACACGCACCACGTGGTGGAGGCAACGTTCAAGGGTGTCGCCCGTTGCTTGCGCGATGCCGTGCGGGTAGAGGGCATCGGTGTGCCGTCTACCAAGGGTTCCTTGTGACAGATGACCGGCCTCTGGTTGCCGTTCTGGACTACGGCATCGGCAACCTCCGATCAGCGCAAAAGGCTCTGGAAAGGGTGGGGGCCGATGCCCGCCTCACCGCAGACCGGGGCCTCATTGCCGATGCCGCCGGCGTGGTCTTGCCTGGGGTGGGCGCTTTTGGCCGGTGTATGGAGGCCTTGGAGCAGGCGGGGCTGACCGACGTTGCTCGGTCCGCGTCCACGGCGGCGGCGGCCGGTGAAGGCCGGCCGTTCTTGGGCGTGTGCGTCGGGATGCAGATGCTCTTTGACCGGTCCGACGAGTCTCCGGGGGTGGCAGGCCTCGGCGTGCTGGGTGGCCAGATCCGGCTCATCCCCGAGGGTGTCAAGCGACCACAGATGCAGTGGAACGTGCTTGATTGGACCAAGCCGTCGCCGCTGTCGGCCGGTCAACCGGACCCGGCTTGGGTGTATTTCGTCCACTCCTATTGGGCCGACGCCGCCGACCCAACCGACGTGGTCGCCACCTGCGATTACGGCACCGACCTGACCGCCGCGGTCCAGCGTGAGCGCCTTTGGGCCACGCAATTCCATCCGGAGAAGTCCGCCGCCAACGGGCTCCGCCTGCTGGAGACATTCGTCGGCACGCTCGCCTGAATGGTCCTGCGAGTTCGGTCGGAGCCCTGGGCCTCTGCGATGATCGCCGGCATGGACCTCTACCCGGCGATCGACCTTCGTGGCGGGCAATGCGTCCGCCTCTACCAGGGCGATTTCGCCCAAGAGACCGTCTATGGCGACGATCCGGTGGCCCAGGCCCGGCAGTTTGCCGATGCCGGCGCCTCGTGGATTCATGTGGTCGATCTCGACGCGGCCCGGACCGGGGAACCGGTCAACCGGCCGGTGATCGCCGCCCTCGCGGCGGCAATTGGCGTGCCCGTACAGACCGGCGGCGGTGTGCGCAATGACGAGGCGGCTGAGGCGTTGCTCGGCGTTGGTGTTGCCCGTGTGGTGGTCGGCACCGCAGCGCTCGATGACCCCGATTGGGCTTGTTCTTTGGCCGCCCGGTATCCGGGTCAGGTGGCGCTGGGGCTAGATGTGCGGGGTCGCGAGGTGGCAGTACGGGGCTGGGTCGAGGGCTCCGGCCGGCAGTTGGCGGAGGTGGCCGCGCAGTTCGACGAGGCCGGGTTCGCGGCGCTTATCGTGACCCAAATCAATGTCGACGGAGCGGGCACGGGCCCAGACATCGACCTCTACGCCGAACTGCTCGACACGTTGGAAACTGATCTGATTGCTTCGGGCGGCGTAGGGACGGCGGATCACTTGCGGGCTCTCGCCGCCCTTGGCGCACAGAGCCGCCCCCTGATGGGCGCCATTGTGGGGAAGGCCCTCTACGAGGGGGCCTTCACCATTGACGAAGCCCTAGCCGCCGCCCAAACCGGCTAGAGCTTCACGATGACCTTGCCGGTGTTACCACCGGTGAAGAGCAAGTTCAGTGCGTCGGGCGCGTTCTCCAAGCCCTCGACGATGTGGACGGCGTGCTTGACCTTGCCCTCCAGGACCCAGCCGAGCATTTCTCCCTGAGCCTCTGGGAAGCGGTCTAGATAGTCCAGGATTAAGAAGCCCTCCATACGGGCTCGCTTGGTGATGAGGGTGAAGTAGTTCTTGAGGCCGTAGGCGGTTGACCGGTCATCGTTGTAGGCGGAGATGGCACCACAGCAGACAACTCGTGCTTTCATGGCCAGTTGGGATAGGCAGATGTCCAGGATCTCGCCGCCAACGTTGTCGAAGTAGACGTCGATTCCGTCGGGGCACAGCTCCCGTAGTCGGGCAGCAACCTTCTCGGTCTTGTAGTTGACTGCCCCGTCGAAGCCGAGTTCGTCGATGAGCCAGGCGCATTTCTCGTCTGTGCCCGCCAGCCCGATGACTCGGCCGGCACCCTTTGCTTTGGCGATCTGGCCGACGACCGAACCGGTTGCCCCGGCGGCGCCCGACACCACCACGGTGTCGCCTGCTTTGGGCTGGCCCACATCGAGCAGACCGAAGTACGCGGTCATGCCGGTGGTGCCGAACACGCTGAGCGCGGCGGTCGGGTCGATGCCCTCGGGCACGACCTGGGCCATCGATCCTTCGGTGCCGATGACGGCATGGTCTTGCCAGCCGAGCATGCCGAACACGGTGTCGCCCACGGCATAGGTGTCGCTGCTGGAAGCAACCACCGTGCCGATGGCACCACTGCGAATCACGGCGTCGATTTCGATGGGGGGCAGGTAACCGGGGGCATCGTCCATCCACGTGCGGATGGTGGGGTCGATCGAGAGGTACTCGACGGCAACGACCGCTTCGCCCGCGCCCGGCTCCGGCACGGGGACCGTATCCACGCGAATGACGGTGTCGTCGACCATCCCTGAGGGGCGGTGGGCAAGGACGAGGCGGCGGCTGGTTTCAGTCATGGTCGCATCCTGGCACCGCGGCGCCGCACTCGCTAGCGGGCTGGCTGCCGCTCAGGAGGTGTCGAGTGCAGGATCGGCCGCTGTGGCCGTGTCCTCGCTCAGAAGTCACCGCTTCGGTTTCGGGACCGGGGTGCGGGCCGCAAGACTGCGGGGATGGACGTGGGGGTTGACGATGTCGTTGTGCCAGGCACCAGCCGCCCGAGTCGTTCAGCCAAGCGGATTGTGGCCGCAGTGGCCGTCGCCGTCGTGGTGCTCGCCGGTTTGGCCTGGTGGGTGCTGGTCGTCCCGTACACCGTTACCGACGGGTCGAAAACGATTGATTGTGAACAGGTTTCAACAGCACGGTTCTCCCATGATTGCCGACAGTCGAAGCAGGGCCGGCGGACCACCGCGCTACTGCTGGGGGCCGGGGTGGCCATTGCCGCCTGTGCGGTGAGCACGGTCCCGTCCAAACGCTTGACCGGCGAAAAGCTTGGCCCGCTGCGCTGAGCCTGGGGGATGTCATCGGTTAGGGCTTGGGCGGGTTCCAGCGGTCGATCACCGGGGTTTCGCGTTCCCATGCCAGGAGGGCCCAACCGGCCGGATCAAGGGTGAAATGGCGGCCCGCGCTGGGGGCAAGGCCCAGCCACCGGGCGGTCAAGACCCGAAGAAGGTGGGCGTGAGCCACCACGGCGATGGTGCCCTCGATGCTCCGGGCCCGCGCCATGACTTGGTCCACGCGGTCGCTTACTTGGTCGATCGTCTCGCCGCCGCCACCGAGCATTCTCACGCCATTGTCCCAGACGTCCCAGCCTGGGTGGCTGCGCTGAATCTCGATGGTGGTGCGTCCCTCGGCGGCGCCGTAGTCCCACTCCATGAGGTCGTCGTCGACCCGGTCAACGGTAAGGCCCGCCAGCCGCGCGGTCTCGGTGGCCCGCGCTAGCGGGCTGGTCCACACCTGCTTCACGTCGGTCAGCGGGAGGTGGCCAGCAAGGGCTACCGCCTGGGCCCGACCTGTCTCATTGAGGCCGATATCACTTCGACCGGTGTGGCGACGATCGCGAGCCCAGTCGGTCTCGCCGTGGCGCACAAGCAGCATTCGGGTCGTGGTCACCAACCCAGTCTGGACTGCGAGCGGCCCGGTAGCTGTCGTTGGTGACTCGCTAGGCCACCTAGTGCATGAGGCTGGAGATGAGGGCAGTACGGTCGGCGTGGTGCGCACTGCCCGGGTTATTCCTTGTCTTGACGTCACGGCTGGTCGGGTGGTCAAGGGCGTGAATTTCCTAGACCTCCGCGATGCCGGCGACCCGGTAGAACTCGCGGCCCGTTACGACGCTGAGGGTGCCGACGAGTTGGTGTTTCTCGACATCACCGCCAGCTCCGATGACCGCGACACCATGGTGGACGTGGTGGCCCGCACCGCCGAGCAGGTGTTCATCCCGCTCACGGTGGGCGGCGGAATCCGCACGGTCGACGATGCCCGCCGAATGCTCCGCGCCGGAGCAGACAAGGTGTCGCTCAACACGGCGGCCATTGACCGGCCCGAGACAATCTCCGATGTGGCCAGCGAATTTGGTACCCAATGCGCGGTGGTGGCGATAGATGCGCGCCGCCGCGACGGTGCGGACCCAGCCAAGGGTTGGGGCGTGTTCACCCATGGCGGCCGACAGGCCACCGCGCTCGACGCGATCGAGTGGGCGGTGGCGGCGGAGCGTCTCGGTGCGGGCGAAATTTTGCTCACGTCGATGGATCGCGATGGCACCCGGGACGGCTACGACCTTGCACTCACTCGGGCTGTGTCCAACGCGGTGGGCATCCCGGTCATCGCTAGCGGCGGAGTCGGCACGCTCGGGCATCTTTCCGAGGGTGTTCTCCAAGGTGGGGCCGACGCCGTTCTGGCCGCTTCGATCTTCCACTTTGGCGAGCACACCGTGTCCGAGGCCAAGGCGGTCATGACTGCGGCCGGGATCACCGTCCGCCCGGCCTGACCAGCGGTTCGGGCTCCCTTGGCGGGCGGGCAAGAGGCACCCGTTACGGTCGGTGGCGTGACCGACGATGCCCCGACCAATGATATGATGACCGAAACGGCTGAGGTCGCGGTCGAGGGGGCGAAGAAGCCCAAGACGTTCGCGTCGTCCCGGGTCGACAAGCTCCCGGTGAAAATGCTCAACGACCGGATCTTGGTTGATCTCGAATCCGACGGTGAGCGCCGGAGCACCGGCGGCATCCTTATCCCGGCCACCGCCCAGATGGGCAAGCGGTTGGCCTGGGGCGAGGTAGTGGCGGTCGGCCCCAACGTGCGGTCCATGGAGGCCGGCGACCAGGTGCTGTTCAATCCCGAAGACCGCTATGAGGTGGAGGTTCGTGGCACGGATTACCTGATCCTGCGCGAGCGCGACATCCATGCAGTGGCGGCCAAGCGTCTGGAAGAAGGCTCCACCGGTCTGTATCTCTAGGCCCAGGCCGCCTTGGGGCAGGAACCGGCTTCGGGTGGTGGGGGAGGCCCCCGTAGGATTCGCTCCATGCCTGCTGTGACCCCCATCGCTGTCCGTGACGAAGACCTCCAGAACATCAAGTACGACAGCAACGGCTTGGTGCCCGCCATTGTGCAGGAGCACGGTTCGGGCCAGATCTTGATGATGGCGTGGGTCAATGAGACCACGCTCAAACGCTCGCTGGAAGAGGGGCGCACCGTGTTCTGGAGCCGGTCCCGGCAAGAGGAATGGCGCAAGGGCGACACCTCCGGTGATCGTCAGTTCATCCGCGCCGCGTCGTATGACTGCGACGGTGACACCCTGCTGTTCGTCGTGGAGCAAGAGGGCAAGGGCGCCTGCCACACGGGCAACAAATCTTGCTTCTACCGATCCTTCGGCGGCTGAACGTATGGCCATTCGCCCCAGTCGCGCCGAGTTTCGCGAGCTGGCTCAGCAGTACACGGTGGTCCCGGTGTGGAGAGAGTTGCTGGCCGATCTGGTCACGCCGGTCGCCGCCTTCGCTCGGCTGACGCGTAACGACGAGCCTGGTTTCTTGCTGGAGTCGGTGGAGCATGGCGAGCGGTGGGGCCGTTGGTCGTTTGTGGGCCGCCGTCCGGCGGCCACGTTGGTCACCCGGGGTCGCCACGTCGAGGTCGTGCTCGCCGATGACCAAGATCCGCGTAGCGCGGAGGTGGCCGACGCCCTCCGGAATGTGCCGCTCGACCAAGGCATTTTGGCCACGGTGGAGGCACTCCTGGCCACCTTCCGCTCGCCGAGCGACGATGCGCTCCCACCGTTGCACGGCGGTCTGGTGGGTTACCTCGGCTACGACGTGGTGCGTGAGGTCGAGCACCTTCTCGAGGTTCCGGCCGACGATCAGCAGCTTCCGGAGGCCGTCCAATACGTGATCGGCGAACTTGCGGCCTTCGACCACTGGCGCCAACGGGTGAGCCTCATCGCCAATGCGTATGTGCGCCCGGGCTTGACCGAGACCGAGCTGGATGCCCGTTACGACGCGGCGGTGGCCCGGCTTGATCAGCTGGCGGCCGACGGCGCTCTGCCTCTGGATGAGCCGCTGGTGGACCCACCAGACCCGACGGCCCCGCTGCCGGAGGTGGTGTCGAACCTCGGCGCGGAGGCCTACGAGCGTTCGGTCGAGGCGGCCAAGGAATACATCTTGTCGGGCGACATCTTCCAGGTTGTGCTGTCCCAGCGGTTCGACTTTGAGCTCAACGCAGACCCGTTCGACGTGTACCGGGTTCTCCGCCAGATCAATCCCAGCCCCTACATGTACTTGTTCCGTCACCCGGAGGTGACCCTGGTGGGTTCGTCGCCAGAGCCCATGGTGCAGCTCTTGGACGGCGAAGTGATTTCTCGACCCATCGCCGGTACGCGGTATCGGGGCAAGACGGAGGAAGAAGATCGCCGTCTCGGTGCTGAGCTGCGCGAGCACCCCAAGGAAGTGGCCGAGCACATCATGTTGGTGGACTTGGCCCGCAACGATGTGGGCCGGGTGGTCAAGTTCGGCACGGAGAAGGTGACCGAGATGATGACGCTTGAGCGCTATAGCCACGTGATGCACCTGACCTCGCAAGTCAACGGTCAGTTAGCTGCCGGGCTGACGCCTATCGATGTCCTGCGGGCCACGCTGCCTGCGGGCACCGTGTCCGGTGCTCCCAAGGTGCGGGCCATGGAGATCATCGACGAGTTCGAGCCAACCAAGCGCGGGCCGTACGCCGGGGTGGTCGGCTATCTGGATTTCTCGGGCAACATCGACACCGCCATTGCCATCCGCACCATGGTTTGCCTGCCCGACGGCCGGGCGTGTGTGCAGGCCGGCGCGGGCATCGTGGCCGACTCGGTGCCGGCCCATGAGGAGCTGGAGACACGCAACAAGGCCAAGGCGCTGCTTGCCGCGGTTCCTGCGGCCCGCCGGATGACCGCGGACCGCAAGGCCCGCTAGGTGTCAGCAGCCCTTCAGGATCTTTACCAGCGCGGCTTTCTCGGGCACCGCCACGGTGAGGGCCCACCGGTGTTTCACGGTGACCCAGTTCGTTGCGTAGGTACACCACATGTCGTGGTCTGGTGGTCGATCTGAAGGTCGGTTGGGTCATTCGTCGTCACCCCGTCGTAGGCGGAGACCCACCGCGTCATGGCCAAACGCATCGCGTCGATACGGCGGCCCATCGGCCGGTCCGTGACCGGTTCTGGGTGGGGGCGCGGTCAGCGGCGGGGGCCAGCGCTGATTACGTTCCATACCTGGTCGGTGGTGAGGGCGAAGGGGGAGAATTTGGTCAGGAGCCAGGTGGCACCGGCGGCCTCGTAGACCGCAGGGTCATCGTCGGGTCCGATCATGGCGGCTACGTCATAGCGCCCGAGTGCCGGGTCCCGGAGTGACTGCACGTTGCCGACGATGTCGGCGAGCGAATCCGGGCCATCGAGGTCTACGGGAAAGATGCCCTCGTAGCGGGCGGCCCGCCGGAGCGGTGCGGGGTTGCCTTGGCGGATGGCGACCCAAATGGGGGGTCGAGGTGCTTGCGCGGGACGCGGCCCGGTCATCAGTTGGTCAACCGTGTAGTGGGGGCCGTGGTGATTGGTTGGCCCTGGAGCCCACGCTGCTTCGAGCACGGCCAGCCCCTCGTCCAGCATGGCCCCGCGGACTTTGGCATCGGGTTCTTCGCCGGTACCGCTGAGTTCGCGGCTGGCGTCGCTGGCAATGCCGACCCCAAAGGTGACCCGGCCCCGGGAGAGGCGGTCGAGGGTGACGACTTCCCGGGCCACCTTGAGCGGGCGCCGCCGGGGGAGTGGGGTGACCATCGGACCGAGCCTCATGGTTTCGGTTGAGCAGGCCACGGCGGCGAGGGTGATCCACGGGTCGGCGAC
>JANXNS010000105.1 GCA_025353965.1 Aquihabitans sp. | reverse complement strand
TCAACGTGACCCATGACGGTGATGACCGGGGCCCGGGTGACCGAGGTGTCTTCGTCCTCGTGATCGTCGAGTTCCTCGACGCCGAGCACCTTCTGCAGCTCGACCTCCTGCTCCTCACCAGGATCGACGAGACGAATCTCGGCACCAATCTCGGCAACGAACAACTCGATCATGTCATCGGACAGAGATTGTGTGGCCGTAACCATCTCGCCCTGCTGCATGAGGAACCGGACCACGTCTGCCGCAGTGCGGTTCAGCTTTGGGCCAAGTTCTTGGGGCGTAGAAGCCCGCTCGATGACGATTTCGCCCTCGGGCACCGGTGAGTTATCCGGCGTGTAGGACGGCATGTCCATGGGCTGGAGTTCTTCGCGGTTGCGACGACGACGACCCTTGCGCCGCGGGGGCCGACGACCGGCCGGACCACCAGGACGGCCACCGGGGCCACCGCCAGGACCACCGGGGCCACCACCGGGACCGCCACCAGGACGGCTGGGACCGACGCCAGCGCCGGGGACGTTAGGACGGGGACCACCCATGGGCCGACCGGCGCCCGGACGGCTCGCGCCACCGGGTGCGCCAGTGCGAGCTGGGCCGCCAGGACCAGCCGGGCGAGCCGAGGTACGACCACCAAGACCGGGAGGCGGTGGAATGGGCTTGCCGGTGAGCGACCGAGGCGCCGGGGGCGGCGGAATGGGCTTGCCGGAGGCCGAGGTGAGCGGGGCCGATTCCGTTGCGCCATCGCCGGTGGCCGGAGCCGCCGGGCTCTCAGCCGGAGCCGGGGCCTGCACCGCGGGGGCGGCAACAGCCGCCGCAACCGGAGTGGGCGCTGGGGACAGCGAAGGCGCCGCAGCTGCGGGCTGGGGGGCACGGGCGGCCGGAGCCTGCGGCGGGGCCGCGGGGCGCGCCACCGGAGCCGCAGGACGGGCAGCCGGCGGCTCTTCACGGCGCGGAACCGGGCGCGGCGGCATAGCGGCACCGCTGGATCGCACGACCGCACGAGGAGGTACAGCTGCTGGCCGGGGGGCCGGCGGTGCTGGTGGCGCCTCAGGGGCTACAGCTGTTTCTTGAGCTGCGGCATCAGCGGGCGCAGCGGCAGGAGCGGCCTTGGCGCGGACGGCCTCGGCGGGGGCAACCGGCGCCTCAGGCGCGGAGGCGGCCGGTTGGGCTGGCGCGGCCTTTGCCGCCGCAGCCTTCTTGGCGGGGGCTTTCTTAACGGGCGCTGGCTCTTCGGGCTGCTCGTCTCGGACGAGGCCCTCCCGCTCAGCCTTACGACGGACCCGGTCGGCCTGTGCGTCCTCGATGCTCGACGAATGCGTCTTTACCCCGATGCCGAGGTTCAGCGAGAGGTCGAGTGTCTCCTTGTTCGTGAGACCGAGCTCCTTTGCGAGCTCGTGGACGCGGATCTTTGCTGCCAACGTGGGTTCGCCAGCCCTTTCCTGGTTCGGTGCATTACGGCGGGGTGCCCAGGTTGCGGGCACGGCTCTCTAGTCTCGCGCAGCGGGGGTCCCGGGCACGAAGTCGGTTGCAGGATCACCGGGGATGATCGAGCAGGGCGACACGCAGGGCGTCGACTTGAACGGACCGGACCGGCGACCGGAAGGCCCGGGCAATGCCACCTTGACGGGCAGCAAGCTCCAGACATTCCGCAGATGCTCGGCAAAGCCAGGCACCCCGTCCCGGGAGTGTACGGCCGATATGCAGGGATCCGTCGGGCTCCCGAACGATCCGGGTGAGCTCCGATGCTTCCCGGCGCGCCCGACACCCAATGCAGGTGCGGAGCGGCGCCGGGCTAGCCGGGCTCACCATCGGTGGCCAGGGCCGGGTCGGCGGCGTTCGCGCCATCGACTTCGGCCTCAGCACCCGGAGCTTCAGCCTCGGCCTCAGCCGCGGGAGCTTCAGCTTGATCGTCGGTCGTCTCAGCCGGCGCAGCGTCGCCTTCTTCCGGGTCGCCTGCAGCCCAGGCCTCGGCGGATACGCCTTCGCTTCCGTCGGCTGGAACCCAAACCTGCTCGCCAGTGGTTGCGTCCACGACCCACTCGCCCTGCGCCCAGTCGTCGGTCTGGTACGCCTCTTCTTCGGCCAGTTGGGTTTCGCTCTTGATGTCTACCCGCCAGCCGGTCAGGCGGGCAGCTAGGCGGGCATTTTGGCCCTCCTTACCGATGGCCAGCGACAGCTGGTAGTCCGGGACGATGACCTCGGCGGTGCCGGTGTCCTCGTGAATCCGGACTTCCTTGACCTTGGCGGGCTGAAGGGCCTTGGCCACGAAGTCGGGGAGATCCTCTGAGAACGGCACGATGTCGATTTTCTCGCCACGCAACTCATTGACCACCATGCGGACGCGGGCACCGCGGGCGCCCACGCAGGCACCGACAGGGTCCACGTTCTGGTCATTCGACCAGACGGCGATCTTGGTGCGGTGCCCGGGTTCACGGGCGCAGGCCTTGATTTCCACGATCCCGTCGGCGATCTCGGGGACCTCAAGCTCGAAGAGGCGCTTGATGAGGCCTGGATGCGTGCGGCTCACCACAATCTGGGGGCCCTTGGCGGTCTTGCGGACCTCCACAATGTAGGCCTTCAGACGAGTGTTGGGCTCGGGGCGCTCATAGGGCACCTGCTCGGCCTGAGGCAGCAATGCCTCGACCCGACCAAGATCCAGCAGGGTGTAGCGCGCGTCGGTCTGTTGGATGATGCCGGTGACGATGTCTCCCTCTCGTCCGGCATACTCCTCGTACTTCATTTCCCGGTCGACCTCACGCAGGCGCTGCATCATGACCTGCTTGAAGGTCTGCGCGGCGATGCGACCGAGGGTGCTTTGGTCCGGCGTGACGTCGAGTTCGGGGCCAAATGCTTCGCCGTCGTCGTTCAGTTCTTGGGCGGTCACCCGCATCTCACCGGTGACCGGGTCGATCGTGGCCCAGGCGTACTCGTAGGCGCCGGGCAAACGCTTGTACGCCGACTCAAGGGCATCGGCCAGCGCCCCCATGAGGGTCTCCGGGGTAATGCCCTTCTCCGTGGCGAGATCCCGGAGGGCCTGCATCATGTCGTCGTTGCTCATGACTTCGCTGCCTTCTTCTTGGCGGACGGTGAGGATGGGGAATCGGCAGGCTTGGTGCCAGCCTTGGGACCACCAGGCTTGGGACCTGGGCCCCATTCAAAAACGGTTCGGGCTCGCTCGATCTCGTCGAACGCCAAGCGCTGGGTCTGGCCCGCTTCAGCGCCTTCGACCGCTAGCTCGATGCCATTGTTGTCAGACGACACCAACGTGCCCTTCAGACGGCGTTCTCCCTCGACCCCCGCACGAGCCTTGACAATCACCAATTCGCCCACGGAGCGGGCGAAATGGGCGGGGGTTCGAAGGGGCCGCTCGAGGCCGGGGCTAGAGACCTCCAGGGTGAAGGCCGAGGAGATCGGATCCGTTTCGTCGATCATGCGCGAGACGGCCCGGGTGAACCGGCCAATCACCCCCATGTCGATTCCGCCGACACGGTCCAACGTGATTTTCAGGATGCCCCCGGTGAACTCGATATCGTAAATCTCGGCATCGGTGCCCTCGAGCAGGGGCACAACCAGCATGCGCAGTCGTTCTGCCGTCTCCATGGGTGCTCCTCTCGGGGATGTGGGCCCGGTGAATCCGGCTCCAGACAAACAACAGGCGTGGGCTGAGGCCCACGCCCTGCCACCGGTGAAGGTGAGCAGCAGGAGCATAGCCGGTTGCCTCCGGGTGCGACCCGTCGACGCCAGGGTTGGGGTCCCGCCCCGCGGGAGATAGAACCGGCTCGTGCCAATCCAGTTCCTACGTCGTGCCGCCGATGCCGCCCTCGAGGCAACCACCGTGGCGAGCTTCACTCGCATTGGGCCAGCAGTGCGTCGCTCCCTCTGGGGGTGGACCGATCCCGGGCCAGCAGCACTTGCGGGTCAGGTCGTGGTGGTGACCGGGGCAACATCTGGGCTCGGCGTCGTTATTGCCCAGGGTGTGGCCCGGGCCGGGGCAACGGTTGCGGTGGTGGGTCGCAATGTCGAACGGGGTCACGCCGTCGTGGCCGACATTCGGGCTCAGGGGCTCGACGCCGCGTTCCACCAGGCCGATCTGTCCGAACTCAGCGATGTGCGGACGCTCGCAGAGAACCTCGCCAACGAGCACGAACGGATTGCCACCATCGTTCACAACGCCGGGGCTCTCCTGCCCGAGCGTCGAGAGACCAGCGACGGACTGGAAACCACCTGGGCCACCATGGTGGTTGCCCCCCACCTCCTTACCCGGCTCCTGGCCGACCGGCTTGATCGGGCCATCTGGATGTCTTCCGGTGGGATGTATTTTCAAGACGTCCAGCTCAGTGATTTGGGCTGGGAAGATCGGCCATGGAACGGCAGCCGGGTCTACGCCCAAGCCAAGCGGGCCCAGATAGATCTCGTCCACGAAGCAACCGAACGGGCCGAGCTGCCACTCCAGGTGGCGATGCACCCCGGTTGGGCCGACACACCCGGGGTAGAAGCCGCCTTGCCCGGATTCCGCAAGGTCATGGGGCCACTCCTACGTGACCCGGAAGCCGGGGCGGATACCGCAGTGTGGCTCACGGCCGCCCCTGCGTCCCAGCTCGAACCGGGCGCGTTTTACCTCGATCGTCGTCCTCGAGGCACGGTCCGCTGGCCCGGCACGGCCACCTCCCCCGCCGACCGCCACCGTCTACGGGCCAAAGTCGACGGCCAAGCCGCTCTCTAACCGAAGATGTCGCAGTAATGACGAAATCGAATGACTAACTGCGACATCTTCGTTGGGGAAGGGGTCGTTTTGGGGGGTTTGGGGATTAGTAGCTGCGGGCGACTATGGCGATGTTGCCGGGTTCGTCCTCGGTCTCGGGGATGGTGCCGTCGGGGCGCTGGATGCAGCGGACGGTTATGGCGTCGCGGGCCAGCATCGCTTCACCGTCGGTGCCCAGGGTGGACCAGGCGATCTTGGCGAACCCGGTTTGGGCCGCGTCACGGGCTTCATCCACCGTGGCCACCTCTACCGTGTGGGCGTCTCGGAATGCGGTTGCCTCGGCCAGCATCGATGCCTGGATGTCCTCGAGCAGCGCCGGCACCGTGCTTGCCAACCTAGCCACGGTGGTCTGTTGCTTCTCGCTCGTGTCGCGGCGGACCACCGTGACCTCACCATTGGCTAAATCTCGGGGGCCGACCTCAACCCGCACGGGCACGCCCTTGAGTTCCCAGTCCGTTGCCCGCCGACCGAACGACGTATCGGTCCTGGCATCGAGGCGAACCCGGACCCCGGCCGCCTTGAGTTCGGCCGCCAGAGCAGTGGCCGCGTCGACCACGCCCTCATCATCTCGAATCACCATGACGACGACCTGCGTCGAGGCCAGCCGTGGTGGTACCCGAAGGCCGTTGTCGTCGCCATGACACATGATCAGACCGCCGACCATGCGAGTGGATGATCCCCAAGACGTCGTCCAGGCCATCTGCTGCGTCCCGTCGACACCTTGGTAGGTGATGTCGAACGCCTTGGCAAAGTTCTGGCCCAGCTCATGGCTGGTGGCCATCTGGAGTGCCTTCCCGTCGCGCATGATGGCCTCGCAAGCGAGCGTGTTCACCGCGCCGGCGAAGCGCTCCTGTTTGGTCTTCCGACCGATGAAGACGGGCATGGCCAGGACGTTCTCCATGAAGTCCTGGTACACGTTGAGGTGAATCTGGCGCGCGTAGGCGGCCGCGTCGACTTCAGTGGCATGCGCGGTGTGCCCCTCTTGCCAGAGAAATTCGCTGGTGCGCAGGAAGAGCCGGGTGCGAAGTTCCCAACGCACCACGTTGGCCCACTGGTTGAGCAGCAGAGGTAGATCCCGGTGGCTCTGGATCCACTTGGCCATGAATTCGCCGATCACCGTCTCACTGGTGGGCCGAACCACGATGGGCTCTTCCAGTTCTTTGCCACCGGCGTGGGTGACGACCGCTAGCTCAGGGCTGAAGCCCTCCACGTGTTCAGCTTCCCGGGTGAGGTAGCTCTCGGGGATGAACAGCGGGAAATAGGCGTTTTCTGCGCCGGCGTCTTTGATGCGGGCATCTACCTCGGCCACCATCCGCTCCCACAGCCCGTAGCCGTACGGGCGAATGACCATGGTGCCGCGCACCGGGCCGTTGTCGGCCAGTTCGGCTTTGGCCAGCACGTCTTGGTACCAGCGGGGGAAGTCGGTGCCCTGGGGGGTCAACACGGGAGCTTTGGCCATGGCGAGCGATGGTACTGGCGACCACCGCTACGCCCTGCAGCCGTTCGCCTACCGTCGACTTATGGACGACGACATGAGTGACCTTCCCGGCGGGAACGGGATCCCTTGGTTACCGGCGGGCGTTGCGCCCGTCGGGCTGCTGGAAGGGCTGTGCACCACCCGGGCGATTCGCCGGTTTCGGGATGACGCGATCCCCGACAAAGACCTCGCCACCATGTGCTTTGCGGCGACAAGGGCGCCCACGGGCTCCAACCGTCAACCCTTTCGCCTGGTTGTGCTGCGAGACGGACCGCAGGCCGCAGCGGCCAAGGCACTTCTGGGCGCGTCATTCCGGAGACTTTGGAACCACAAGCGGTCCGCTGACGGGTACGACCGCGGGACCGGAGCGGAGACCACGTCGCCCAAGGCCCGCCAGGCCCGCACCATGGATCATTTCGTCGACCATTTCGAGGACACGCCAGTGGTGGTGCTGGCTTGTATCCGACCATGGCGAGGGACGGACCTCACCGTGGGCGCATCGGTCTACCCCGCCTGCCAAAACCTGCTGCTCGCGGCCCGCGCCCTCGGCTACGGCGGCGTCCTCACCATGTGGCACGGCGCGGTGGACCGGGAACTGCACGACCTGCTGGCCATTCCTGACGACGTGATCATCGCAGCCACGGTCGCGCTCGGTCGCCCGGTCGGCCGGCACGGCACCGTCCGGCGGCGCCCGATCCGTGAGCTGGTGTTCGACGGGGGCTGGGATCAACCAGCGCCGTGGGCCACGGAGCCCGAGGGGACCCGCCACACGGGCCGCCCGCCCGCTCGACCGACCTGAAATCTCAGCGCTCGGCGAGGTGCTTGCGGATGAGATCCACTCGCTGCTCCGATGCATTCACATCGGCGCCCTGTTCGTCCAGCAACGCGGCCCGATCCGCGTCGGCTTCCGCCTGAGCGCCGGCGTCGGCACGGGTGAGCGCACCCTCGATACCTTCTTCCGCGATCACGTTGGCCCATTCCACCAACGCATCGACCATCTCGTCCTCGGGCACCACCTTGACGACTTTGCCCTTGACGAAGAGGTGCCCTCGCTTGCGGCCCGCGGCGATTCCCAGGTCTGCATCTCGCGCTTCGCCCGGCCCGTTCACTACGCAGCCCATGACCGCAACCTGGATCGGAATCTTGAAGCCGTCGAGGGCCGCCTGCGCGTCCGTGGCCACCTTGATGACATCGACCTCGGCCCGGCCGCACGACGGGCAAGCAATGAGGTCCAGGCCCTTGCGTTCTCGAAGGCCAAGTGCTTCAAGCAGCATTCGGCCCGCACGGGCCTCTTCCACCGGATCGGCGGTGAGCGAGTAGCGGATGGTGTCTCCGATGCCTTCCGCCAGCAGTGCCGCCATCCCTGCGGTGGCCTTGACCAGGCCCGCTGGAGGCGGCCCCGCCTCGGTGACACCAAGGTGAAGCGGGTGATCCGTTACCTCGGAGAGTTGCCGGTACGCCTCGATCATGAGCGGGACACTGGAAGCCTTGACCGAGATCTTGATCTGATCGAAGCCAACTTCGTCGAAGTAGGCCATCTCGATTTGAGCCGATTCCACCATGGCCTCAGGCGTGACCTTGCCGCCGTACTTCTGGTAGAGCCGCTCATCCAGCGAGCCACCGTTGACGCCGATACGGATGGGCACGCCCCGGTCCTTGGCTTCGCCGGCGATGAGGCGAATGTGGTCAGCCTTCTTGATGTTGCCCGGGTTCAGGCGCAGGCAGTGGACGCCGGCATCGAGAGCAGCGAGGGCCATGCGGTAACTGTTGTGGACATCGGCCACGATGGGCACGGGCGAACGGGGAACGATGTGGGCCAAGCCGGCAGCGGCATCGGCGTCATTGCAGGTACAGCGAACGATGTCCGCCCCGGCCCCAGCGAGGGCGTAGATCTGTTGAAGTGTGCCCTCCACGTCCGCGGTCTTGGTGGTGGTCATGGACTGGATAGAGACAGGCGCATCTCCTCCCACCGCAACCGGGTTCGACGGATGGGCCAGCACAATTTGGCGGGTGAGCCGCCGTTTGGCGATCGAGACGGACCCGTCGTTCACGATGCAACCAAGGGGTTGGCAATATCGAGATACAGGCTCGACATGAACAGCAAGCCCAGCGCGACCACCACGATGTAGGTGAGGGGCAGGAGCTTGGCCACGTCCGTGAAGTAGCGCTTCCGATTGAGGCGTCGTTCCTGGATTTTCTCGTAGATGGCGATCATGACGTGTCCCCCGTCGAAGGGCAGCAACGGCACCAGGTTGAAGACGCCAATGAAGATGTTGATCTGGGCAAACAGAAGAATGAGCGCACTGGGGTTCACCTTGCCCACCTCGGAACCAATGCTTACGAGCCCAAAGATGGACAACACCCGGTTGGTGTTCGGTACGCCAGCCCCTTCGGACAGCAGTTTGGCGGACGAGTCGTTGTTGGTTGCGGTTGCCCCCGACACGATCCGGCTCTCGGTGCGGTCCGTCCGGGCATGACGAACCTGGCCAGCAAAATTGGTGACCCCGCTCGGACTGAAGAACCGGCCGAGCCCGGTAACGGACTGGCGAAGCACATTGACGAACTCCACTGGCGTTTTGACGATGCCCTTGATCACCCCGAGTTTTTCTACCGGAGCGCGACCACGGCCTATCCCCAGATACCCCTCGGTACCTTCGAGCATGAGCGAGGTGACCTTGGTCGTGACCGTGTTGCTCACGCCGTTTCGCTCGTACACGATCGGGACGGTCGTACCCTCGAGCTTGGCGAGAACGGGATCAAGATCTTTGGTCGGTCGGACGGTCCTTCCCCCGAGGCTGATGATCTGGTCCCCTGGCTCGAGACCGGCTTTGGCGATGGAACTGCCCGACACGACCCGCTGCACATACCAGCTGTAGAACGGCGTGAGGGTGACATCGACGGTGGTCCGAGCACCATTTCGGACATAGGTAACCGGCACGGTCTTGCCCTTGAGTGGGCGAGTAATGGACCGAAGGTCCTCGAAGGTCGCCACCTGGCGGCCATCGATGGCCACGATCTTGTCCCCCGCCTTCAGCCCAGCCTTCGCGGCTCCGGTGCCCTCAGAGATCGACTTGATGGCCCAGGCCTCGCCTTGCACCTGCGGGTCAATGCTTCCGGCGGGCTGACCAGCCACGGAAAGAGCGACGAAAATCAGCATCAAGGCCAAGAGGAAATGCATGGTCGAACCAGCAACCGCAACGGAGAAACGGCGACCAAACGACTTCTGCCGATAGGTGCGCGTTTCATCGGCAGGGTCGACCTCGTCGAGGTTGCTCATACCGATGATTTTCACGTAGGCGCCGGCCGGAATGCACTTGATGCCGTATTCGGTCTCGCCCCGCTTGATGGACCAGACCTTGGGGCCAAAGAAGAGGAAGAACTCGGTGACCTTCATGCCAGCCCGCTTGGCCGTGATGTAGTGCCCGAATTCGTGGAGCGTGATCATGATCACGATGGCCATGATCACCACGAACATCCAGGGATTCCAGACCGCAAGCACAACCAAAGCGCCGATCAGCGCCGCCAACCGAAGGCCGGCAAAGGGCACGCCCTCGCCGTCAGTTGAGCCTGCAGTTGCGCCGGGGATGCTCGGCGGGGGGGCGGGGGAATCGGTCATGGGGTGATGGTCCTCACACAAGGTTCGTCGGCCATCACGCTACGGGCTTCTGCCCGCGCTCGGCGGTCGGCGTCGATCACGTCGTCGACGGTGGTTGCCGTGGCGCCATCATGGCGGTCGAGCACCGCGGCACAGACGGCCGCAATGTCCACCCAGGCAATCTCACCGGCAAGGAAGCCAGCAACCGCTTCCTCGTTGGCCGCGTTGAGCCATGCCGGCGCCAAACCCCCGGCCCGTCCGGCCTCATACGCCAGTCGAAGGCAGGGAAACGCCTCCAAATCAGGCGGCTCAAAATCCAGTCTGGCGAGCGTGCCCCAGTCGATGCCCGCTCCAAACGGCACCGTGGCGCGATCCGGCCAAGCCAAGGCGTACCCGATGGGCAGCCGCATGTCGGGAGAAGAAAGCTGGGCGATGGTGGAACCATCGGTGTAGGTGACCATGGAGTGGATGATGGATTGACGATGAACCACCACCTCGATCTCGTCGTAGCCGATCCCCACCCCGGCGGCGCCCGCCGGGGCACCGAACAACTCGTGGGCCTCGATTACCTCCAGCCCCTTGTTCATCAACGTCGATGAATCAATGGTGATCTTTGGCCCCATGGCCCACGTGGGGTGAGCCAACGCATCGTCGATAGTGACCGCTCGGAGTTCGTCGCGCGTGGAACCGCGAAACGGTCCCCCACTAGCGGTAAGCACCAGACGGTGAACCCGCGGGGGACCCTGCTCATCGCGAGACCGAAGGCATTGGTGGATGGCGCCGTGCTCGCTATCGACGGGGACCAGTTCTGCCCCTGGAGTGCGCCGGGCCTGCTGTACCACCGGGCCGCCTGCAATAAGGGACTCCTTGTTGGCCAGGGCCAAACGACGCCCGGCCAGCAACGTGGCCAGCGTGACTTCCAGGCCGGCGAAGCCCACCACGCCGTTGACGCACACATCTGCTTCCGCGCCCAAGCTCGCCAGCCCCGCGGCGCCAGCACGAACCTCGATCCCCGGAAGGCGCTGCGCCACCAGGGTTGCAGCCGCCTCGTCGAACACGGCTACCACCCGGGGCCGAACAGCCTGCGCCTGCGCCACCAGTTGATCAAGATTGCGACCCGACGCACCCAACGCCACTACCTCGAACCGGTCCGGTTCAGCGGCGACAACATCGAGAGTTTGGGTACCGATGGATCCGGTTGAACCGGCCAGGGCGACGGTGGTGGTCACTGCGTGGCGGCTCTACCCGAGGAAGGTGATGTGACCGAAGGCCACCGCGAGCCAGAACACCGCGGGGAACACGAACAACATGCCATCGAGGCGATCGAGCAGACCTCCATGACCCGGAAGGATCGACGACATGTCCTTCACCCCGAGATCACGCTTCAGCAGCGACTGACAAAGGTCCCCAAGCGGAGCCGCCAAAGCCGCCCCCAGGCCAAGCGTGACCGCAGCCATGGGTCCGGACCACGGCCCCAACTTGAGCACCCCGACGACCGCAATGGTCACCACGACGGCCGCGGCCATGCCGCCAACAAGACCCTCCAGGGTCTTGTTCGGGCTGGCGGCTGAAATCGGTCGGTGACCCATGGCCTTGCCAATGAAAAGGCCACCGGCGTCGTAAGCGATCGTGGCCAGCGCCGCGGTCACGAACAGCGCCCGACCATCGGGAATCCGCAGCATCGCGGTGGCGGCGGAGCCAAGCCCACCAATCCACAAAACTCCGAGCAAGGTTGCCCCGGTTCCTTCAAGCACCCGAGGGTCTCTTCCCCCAGCACCCACGAGGTACCAGGACAAAATTGCCACGATCAGCAGGACCACGATGAGTGAGAAGACCCCGGGACCCTTCCAATAGACGGCCAAGGGGATAAAGGCAGTGGCCCCGATACCCAACAACGTGGCCGCTTCCCAGCCCACCTTGCGCAAGACCCCGAAGTACTCGCCGGCCGCCATGGCCAGCACCGCAGCCACCAATACCGCGGCATATTTCGGACCAAGCCAGAGGGCTCCAATGAGCAGAACGCCGAGCCCCACCCCAACGCCCCAGGCCAGCTTCATGTCCCGCTCGCCGGACTCACCGTGAGCAGACTCCGTCGGACGGCCTCCGCCCTGACCCCGGTTCTGGTTATCGTCGACTTCCTCGCCGTGGCCCGCCTGGCCGGCGACATCGGCGGAAGGGTCCTCGGCCCAGTCATCGTCGCCGTCTGACCAGCCTTCGTCGGCCGGCCATTCCCCGTCCGTGGCCGTCGCTGCCGTCCCTGTCGTCGGCTCCTCAGCCGAGGCGCTCCAGTCGTCATCGCCGGTCTCGAACCGGGGGCCAGACTCAGATGCGTCAGCGGTCCGTTCCTCAACCCGCTCCTCGAGATCATCGAACCCGAAATACTCCTCGTGGCTGGGCTCGCCATCCTGGTTGCCCAGAGCACCAACCCGCACCTCGTCACTGTCGTTGGCCAAGCGTTCCATGAACCCGTCGTCCCCCCAGTCATCGTCGGCGTCACGCCAGCGAGGTGTGGATGTGGCAAACGACGACCACGCGTCGAGGTCGTCGCCATCTTCTGCGAGCAAAGGCGCATCGTCTCCAATGAGCACGGCCGGCACTTCGCCGGTGGGCGGTTCGGTCCAGTGCGGCAACTCAACTGGCCCTGTTACGGGGTCCGGCGCTGGCTGTACCGACGGCCGCTCAATCCGCGTTGGGTCAGCGCTGGCATCGAGCGGGAACCGCAACGCAGGCCGAGGACCAGCGGGCGGCGCCGGCGGGCGATCGCCAAAGCGGAGCTCGTCTCCCGTACGCCGGGGCGCGACATCTCCGCGTTCCATGGCTTCCGCTGCCTCGTCGGGTCCGATGATCCGGACTCCTTCGGCTGGCGGGGTTTGCTTCTCGTCTGGTCGAGACCTGTGCTGATCGTCCATGGACATCTCCTGGGAAATCTTTTCGGCGGATATCGCCCGTCCGGCGGGTAAGCCGGCGGCACCCGCCGCCTATCTAGCGTGCGGTGGTTGGTGGGTGGCATTACCGCCAACCCACCTCGGGTCAATCTTCGAGCAACTCCTGCTCCTTGTGGCCAAGCGCGACATCTATCTCGGCTTCTGCGGCTTGGGTGAGCTTGTCGAGTTCCTTTTGCGCCCGGGCCAACTCGTCTTCGGAGAGTTCGCCATCCTTTTCGAAGGCTTCGAGCTCCTGACGGCCTGACCGACGCAGGCCACGCACGGAAATACGTCCGTCCTCAGCCATGTTCTTCACGACCTTGACAAACTCCTTGCGGCGTTCTGAGGTCAGCGGGGGAAACGATAGGCGAATGGCATTGCCGTCGTTGCTGGGGTTGAGACCGAGGTCCGAGATGCGGATGGCCTTCTCGATAGCGCCCATCGAGGTCTTGTCATAGGGGCTGATCACCAGCATGCGCGCCTCGGGAACCGAAAACCCAGCGAGTTGCTGCAAAGGCACCGTTGCCCCGAAGTACTCCACTGGAAGCTTCTCGACCAGCGCCGGGGCCGCCCTGCCGGTGCGGATGTGTCCAAAGTCCGCCCGGGTGTGGACGACAACCTTTGACATTCGATCTTTCACGTCGTCGATCAACATCGATGCCATGTCGCTGTTCATCGGAGGTGGTTCGCCCGGGTGGTCACCGAACCAGGGTACCGATTCCCGGTTCGCCGGTGAGGACACGTCGCAGATTGCCCACCTGCAACGCGTCGAACACGACGATCGGGAGAGCGTTGTCCATGCAGAACGTGATCGAGGTCGGGTCCATGACCTTGAGTCCCCGGTTGAGCACATCCATATAGGAAATTTCGTCCAGCTTGGTTGCGGTGGGGTCCAGTTTGGGGTCCGCCGTGTAGACGCCGTCCACGCCGGAGTGGGTTCCCTTGATCACGGCCCCGGCCGAAAGCTCTGCGGCCCGCAGCGCTGCGGGCGTGTCGGTGGTGAAGAACGGGGCCCCAAGGCCACCGGCAAGGATGACCACTCGACCCTTCTCCAAGTGACGTTCCGCACGGCGCCGGATGTACGGCTCGGCGATTTGTTCCATGCGGAGGGCCGTCATGACCCGGGTGGGCTGCTCGAGTTGTTCGAGTGTGTCCTGGAGAGCCAAGGAGTTGATGACCGTGGCCAACATGCCCATGTAATCCGCCTGGGCACGGTCCATCCCGGCTCCGGCGCCGGTCATTCCGCGCCAAATGTTCCCGCCACCAATCACAATGGCCACATCGACGCCCATCGTCCGTGCGTCGACTACTTCCTCGGCCAGTTGGCGCACGATGGATCCGTCTATGCCAAAGCCGGCGTTACCGGCAAAAGCTTCGCCTGAGAGCTTGAGGACGATTCGCGCCCAGCGAGGGGTGATCCCGCCAGCCGCTCCGTCGTTTCCGTTCTCAGGCGCCATCCTCAGGCTCCGATCGCCACCTGGGCGAACCGGGCAATCGATGCACTTCCGAGGAGTTGGGCCACAGTCTGCTTGTCGTCCTTGACATACGACTGTTCGAGAAGCACCTGCTCCTTGAACCAGCCGGTGAGGCGGCCTTCCACGATTTTCTCGATGGCAGCTTCTGGCTTGCCTTCGGCGCGGGTGATGCCCTCGAGCACGACACGTTCCGCGGAGACCTCAGTCTCCGGGACTTCATCCCGACTGAGGTACGAGGGCTTGGTGAAGGCAATGTGTACCGCAATGTCGTGAGCGAGCTCAGCGGATCCGCCAGCTAGTTCCACGATGACCCCAAGCACGCCACGGCCATCTTGGCGGTGGATGTACGTGTCGACGACGTTGCCTTCTTGAGCCTCGATACGCACGACCCGACCGAGCTCAATCTTCTCCTTGAGCACGACCTTCATGTCGTCGATGGCATCTGCCTTCTTGGCGGCCGCGTCTTCACCCTCGATGGCCACGATGGTGGCGATCTCCGTGACGAGCGAAGCGAACTGATCAGACTTGGCCACGAAGTCGGTCTCGCACTTGAGTTCTGCGATGGCCGCCGCGTTGTCGACGTGTGACACCGCAACGGTTCCTTGGCTGTTGTCACGGTCATCGCGGGTACTGGCCTTGGCCAAGCCGTTCTCCCGCAACCAGGTGGTGGCAGCCGCAGCGTCACCGCCGTTTTCCTGAAGTGCCTTTTTGGCGTCCATCATCCCGGCACCGGTGGACTGGCGCAGAGCCTGGACATCCTTGGCGGTGAATTCAGGCATCGGGGGTGGTCTCCTCGGTGGGCGTGGCCGCAGCCTCGGGGGCAGCGGTCTCGCTCTCGGCGACCTCGGGGGCGACCTCGGGGGCGACCTCGGGGGCAGCCTGCTGGGAAGCAATACGAGCTTCTCGCTCGGCCGCGGCCTCGGTGGCCTGACGGCGGGCATCGGCCTGCTGGGCGGCAACGGCGGCTTCTTCGTCGGCCGAGCGCACCTTGGGTGCGGCCTTGGCGGCGGCAACAGCGGCGGCAGCCCGGGCGCCCGGCTTGCGCGACGCCATGTGATGGCCTTCTTCGACTGCGTCGGCAATCACCCGGCTCATGAGGGTGCCGGAACGAATGGCATCGTCGTTCCCCGGGATCGGGTACTGGATCACATCGGGGTCACAGTTGGTGTCGACCACGGCGACGATCGGGATGCCGAGTTTGTTGGCCTCGGTCACCGCGATGTGTTCCTTCTTGGTGTCCAGGATGAACACCAAGTCCGGGAGGCGTTCCATCTTGGCAATGCCACCCAGGTTCCGCTCGAGCTTCTCCAGCTCGCGGGAGATCATGAGGGCTTCTTTCTTGGGCATGGCCTCGAACTCGCCCGAGTCCCGCATGCGGCGGTATTCCTGCATCTTGGCGACGCGCTTGGACATGGTCTCGAAGTTCGTGAGCATGCCGCCGAGCCAGCGTTGGTTGATGAACGGCGAGCCGGACTTCTCGGCGTAGGACTGGATGGGGTCCTGGGCCTGCTTCTTGGTGCCGACGAACAGCACGGTGCCGCCGTCCGCAACGGTGTCGCGGATCACGGTGTAGGCGGTCTCGATCCGCTTCAGGGTTTGCTGGAGATCGATGATGTAGATGCCGTTGCGGTCTCCGAAGATGAATCGCTTCATTTTCGGGTTCCAGCGACGGGTCTGGTGCCCGAAATGCACCCCCGCGTCTAGCAACTGCTTCATGGTCACGACTGGCTCAGACATGCTGCTCTCTCTTCCCAACGGTTCAGCGAAACCCGAATCCATTGCGCCGACGCAACACTGCTGCGTTGGCGACCGTGGGAGGACTCGGGCGGAGGTGTGATCTCGACCTGCCTGGTGGCGGGCCGATTCGAAAGTGTAGCGATGCCCGGCCGTGGACCCCAAGAGCTGTCCTTCCGCCATCGAGCGGTACCAACACCACCCGGCGCCCGTTGGCCAGCTGACCCCACAGCGATGCGGGGTCCAGGTAGGTGGTGCCTCGCCGAATGCCCACGTGGAACCGGCTCCCGGCCACGCCAATGACTGCGCCAGCGGCAACCTCGACCCCCACCCGTACTCTCACCGCCGCCAGATACGAATAGGACGAACGCAATCCGTCCGGGTGCCTGACCGTGACATACAGCGAGCCAGCTACCGCTCCCGCAAAGGCGACAACGCCCGGACCGACTGCTCGAACGACTGACCCGGGAACCGTTGCGTATTCGATGCCGCGGTTGCCGGCCATCCACGGCTTTGGCGGAGCCCGGAACGGCTCCGACACCGGAGCAATCACCGGCGGCCGATACGTATGAGGGCCAGGCCGACCGCTTGCCGCCGCCGGGGTTGGGGCGAGCAGAAGGACGGCCAGCATGGCCGCAGCAACCACCAACCATCTCACTGCTGATGATCGTTGCCCACTCACCGCTGCTGCCCCGCGAGGGCGTGCCGATTCAGGCCAATTCGCGCTGGGCCGCTTGGAGGCGGCTGCGCAACTGAAGCACGGCCTTGGTATGGATTTGGCTTACCCGGCTCTCGGTGACCTTCAGAACCTCGCCGATCTGGGCCAGCGTGAAGTTCTCGAAGTAGTAGAGCGTGAGCACGATTTTTTCTCGCTCTGGCATCCGTTCGATCGCCTCGGCCAGTTGGCCTCTCATCTCGCTCAGTTCGGCCAAGGCAACCGGCCCGGCCGCTTGATCGGCAATGGTGTCGGCCAACGTGGTCGACTCGCCCCGCTCGCCCAACATTTCGTCCAACGCCGCCATGCCCGTGAGCGACAGCTGGCCCAAGACCGACTGGAGCTGCGGCTCGGTGTACCCGAGCTCCTCTGCGAGTTCTGCCTCGGACGGAGAGCGGCCTAAGCCCGCCTCCAGCTTGGAGAAAGCCCGCTCGACGGCCCGACCCTTGGCGCGAACCGATCGCGGTACCCAGTCGATCGAACGGAGTTCGTCCAAGATGGCGCCCTTGATGCGCGGGATCGCATACGTCTCGAACTTGAAGCCGCGATCGGAGTCGAACTTCTCGATGGCATCGATCAACCCGAAGATGCCATAACTGACGAGATCGGACTGCTCCACGTTTTGTGGGAGCCCTACGCCCACGCGCCCGGCCACGTACTTGACCAACGGCGAATAGTGGAGGATGAGGCGATCCCGGCGGTCTCGCGTGGGTTCCTCCCGGTACGCGAACCAGAGCTCCGTCACCCCGTCTCCCGTCACGCGCACTCCCCTCGTTCGCTAAGCACGCGGATGAGTCTGGTCGAATACTTGGCGCATGCGTTCCCGACTGACGTGCGTGTAGATCTGAGTGGTCGAAAGATCCTCGTGCCCAAGCAGTTCTTGCACCGAACGGAGGTCCGCTCCACCGTCGAGGAGGTGGGTCGCAAACGTGTGTCGAAGCGCATGCGGATGGGTGGGCTCTACCGAGCGCCGATCCAAGATACGCCTCGTATCGCGCGGCGACAGCGGCTTGCCGCGGAGATTCACGAAGACCACGCCGTCTGGGGTGGACGAGCCAGCTAGCACCGCCCGACCTCGATCTAACCATGCCGTGAGGGCGGCAACCGAAGGCTCGCTGAGCGGAACGAATCGCTGCTTGGACCCCTTTCCCCACACCGTTGTACGCCCGCGGGCTAGGTCCAGATCCTCGCGGCGAAGGCCGCAAAGTTCCGCCACCCGCAAGCCGCTCCCGTAGAGCACCTCGACCACCGCGTCGTCGCGGAGGCGGCGGGCTAGGGCGGTAGCCAACCCCGCCTCGGTTTGGCATTCGTTCGACTTGGGCGCTGGCTCCGCGGGATCTTCCAGGAGGCGTTGCAGCTGATCGTCGGAAAGTATTCGCGGCAGGCGGCCGCCACCGCGCGGGGCCTGGAGGGTGACTGACGGGTCTACCCCGATCCGCCCGCTCCGGGTGGCCCAAGCGAAGTAGCGCCGCAGGGCAGACGCCCGACGAGCGATGGTTCGAGGCGCAGCAGGCCGGTCGGCCAAGTCCACCAAGTAGCCCCGCAGGACCCGACGGGTGACCACCTCTGGTCCAGCACAACCAGCGGAAGTTGCCCAAGCGGTGAAGTCGGTCAGGTCGCATCGATACGCGTCGATAGTGGCTGGCGCGGCCGCGGTGAGCGACTGAAGGAAAACATCGACGTTCCAGCCCACCACACCACCGTACCGAACCACTGCGGGTCAGCCTGGGTCTCTCTCCGGTCATCCGCGGCGACCGCCTGAACGTTGAAACCAACCACCGGATCGAACGACGGTCCCCTTCGCCTCCAAGTGAACGAGGACCTCAGAAACCCGTTCGAGTGAGAGCCCTGACCGCTCCATGATCTCGGGCAATGCCGCGGGAAGCTGACCAAGTACTTCCAGCACGAGGCGATGCTCGCGGTCCAGCCTTTCCACCGTGAGCCGGTTTCGGTCTGGGGTAGGGCGACTCAGCCCGATGACTTCGAGGATGTCGTCCACCGATCGAACAAGGTGAGCACCGTCGAAGAGCAGGTCGTTGGTGCCGGTAGCTGCTGGCGCGGTCGGGTGACCCGGCACCGCACCAACGGGGACGCCCCTATCAAGCGCCTCACCCGCCGTGAGCATGGATCCGCCCGCAGATCGTGACTCCACCACGACCACGGCATCGCTCAGCCCAGCGATAATCCGGTTCCTGGCCGGGAACCGCCAGCCGCTGGGCCTTAGGCCAAGCGGCGTTTCCGAGAGAAGGAGACCGGCCTGAGCAACCTGCGTGTGGAGCGCAGCATGGCGACGGGGATAGGCGATATCCAGACCGGAAGCAATCACGCCGACGGGTTGGCCATGGGGGTTGTGCTCCAACGCCAACTCCGCGGGGTGGTCTGGTTCGCCATTGAGGTCAGCCCTCTCCGCTGTGCCCAACACGCCCCGATGGGCGGCGCCATCTATACCGAGAGCCAGCCCAGAGACAACGGCCACCCCGGCGTCGGCGAGTTCTAAGCCGAGGCGGGTTGCGAATTCCAGGCCGAGCCTGGTGGCATTGCGGGTGCCGACGACGGCCACCGAAGGCGCATCCAGCGCAGCTATGCAGCCGGACGAAAAGAGCAACGCCGGAGGGGCGGGATCATCGACCAACCGAGCGGGATAGCGAGTGTCTCCCAAAACGTGGACCTCGAAAGGGTCGGTCCGGTGGCGAGCAAGTTCTTTCGCCGGGTCGATGGTGCGGGCTGCCGCTAGGAGCTTGGTCCTCGCTTCGTCGGGCAGGCGTCTGAACAGCGGCGCAAGCTCCGGGGCTTGGAGTGGGCGCCCGGCGACGATGGCCGCCCAAGCCGCCTCCGCCCCACCACCACGGTGACAGCGGAGCAGGGTCGCCGGCCCCAGACCAGGGAGCGAACAGAGAGCGACCAGATGGGCAACTTCTCGTTCGGAACCCGACAAGGTGGGCGACCCGGGCGGAGTCCCGGTCACGCCGCCACCCCCTGTACCCCAGCCACATCGGCACGAAGCTGCAGGGCCGTGCCCACCTGGCCCGCAGTGAGCGGCCCCTCGTAGCCGGCGAGATCGGCCAGCGTGAGCGCGACCCGTCGGATGCGGGCCAAACCGCGAGCGCTGAGCCGCCCGGTACGCAAAACCGTGGCCAGGAGATCTCGGGCATCGGGAGCAAGCGGCGCCCATCGTTCCAGCGCGGGGCCAGTCAGGAAGGCATTAGCTCGAACGCCGCGAAGAACTGCCCGGTCGCGGGCGACACGTACCCGAGCGGCTACGACCGCGCTGGGCTCGCCCGGCTCGCCACCGAGCAACTGGTCTACCTCGGGCAGGAGCACGTCTATCCGAAGATCGAATCGATCCAGCAGCGGACCCGACAGCCGGCGCCGATAACGCGACAGGAGCCCTTCTGGGCAGCGGCATGCACCAGGCCGGGCTGCTTCTCCGCACGGACACGGGTTCATGGCCGCGACGAGCAGCACCCGTGCTGGGAGCCGAGCCGCAAATTTGGCTCGGCTGATTCGAATGACGCCTTCCTCCAGCGGCTGACGCAACGCGTCGAGAACCGTCGGGGCGAACTCGGCGAGCTCATCGAGGAACAGCACGCCGGCATGGGCCAAGGAGACCTCCCCCGGCCGCATCGCCTCGGTACCGCCCCCGACCAGGGCCACCATGGTCGCGGTGTGGTGGGGGGCCCGAAACGGTGGCCGGGTGACCAAGCCACCATGCAGGGACCGGCCGGCGGCGGAGTGAACCCGGGTGGCCTCCATGGCTTCTTCCCGGCCAAGGTCCGGCAGGAGGCCCGGCAGTCTGCTGGCCAGCATCGTCTTGCCCGCGCCGGGCGGCCCCACCATCAACAAATGGTGCGCACCAGCCGCGGCAACTTCGAGGGCACGCCGAACCACGGGCTGGCCACGCACGTCGGCCAGATCCAAGCCCGCCTCGACCCTGGGCAACCGCGGCACAAACTCGTGATCTGGCCAGGGCTCATCGCCTTTGAGGACCCGAAACAACTCGCCCAGCGTCTTGATGGGCCGGACCTTTGGCCCCTCCACCAGAACCGCGTCGGCCGCCGCCGAAACGGGGACGACGACTGCCTCGCACTCAACCGCATCGACCAGGGGCACGATGCCCGGAACAGCCCGCACGGTTCCGTCCAGCCCAAGCTCGCCCAGGAATCCAAGGCCGTGGGCCTGTTCCCCCGTCAGGTCCCCATTGGCCACCAAGACGCCCATAGCCATAGCAAGATCCAGCCCGCTGCCCATCTTGCGGGTGCCCGACGGAGCCAAGTTGATGGTGATCTTCTTGGACGGCCACGCCACCCCCGCGGCCATGACCGCGGCTCGAACCCGATCTCGGGCCTCGCGGCAGGCGGCATCAGGGAGGCCGACGATGGTCAGGCCCGGAAGGCCCACCCCAACGTGGACTTCGACAGTGACGGGATAGCCATCGACACCAAGGACGATGGCGGACGGGATGCTGGCGAGCATGGGAGCTCCTCCCACCCCGCAGACGCGAGGCGTTCGATCGAAAAGGAGGAAGACCCAGCGAGCTGGCCAACGAAGCGGGCCAGCCAGCGAGGTGGGCGGCGAGGGGCGTCGGATACCGACAACGAGAAGACCCTACCTAACCGCAGTGACAACGGAAAGGGCTCGGACAACCCAATTGATCAGCGGCCGGTGTAGCGCGGCTCGCGTTTCTCCAGGAATGCGCCAATTGCCTCAGCGGTGTCAGCCGTAGCGAAGTTCACGCACTGGGCTGCCGCCTCAGACTCGAGTGCGTTGGCTAGCGAAGATTGCGAGGAGCGGTTCAGTAACGCCTTGGTCTGCGCCAAAGCGATAGGTGGGCCGGCGGCGAGTTGGCGGGCCCAGTCGGCCACGGCCTCATCCAAGTCCTGGGCTGGGACCACCCGATTGACCAGCCCGATGCGTTCCGCCTCGGCGGCATCGAGCATGGGTGCCAGCAAGGCCAGTTCCTTGGCCTTGTTGAGCCCAACCCGGCGGGGAAGAAACCACGATCCGCCAAAGTCGATCGACAGCCCTCGTTTGGCGAAGATCTCGGAGAACCGGGCCCGGTCCGAGGCCACCACCAGGTCGCAGGCCAGGGCAAGGTTCAACCCGGCGCCGACGGCCACACCATCTACCCGGGCCAGTGTGGGTTGCGGGACCGCATCCAGCGCCAGGCAGGCCGCGTTGATGTAGCGCATGTAGGGAAGCCAGTGGATGTCTGGGGCCTTCGCCAGATCTGCGCCCGAACAGAAGTCGTCGCCCTCACCGGTGACCACCACCACCCTCACCGACGGCTCGGCCGCGACCCAACCAAAAGCGGTCGTGAGCTGGCCCCACATCTCAAGGTTAATCGCGTTCTTGCGCCCCGGACTGGCCAACACGACCCTGGCAATGCCGTCCGCCACCTCGATCCGGATGTGATCGGTGTCGGCTGGTCGGGGGTGGTGGGCGGACATCACGCGACCATACTGACGGTCATGGGCTTCAACCCGCACCGCCACTACAAGCGCACACCGGCTGACTACGCCATGGTGGCTGGCGCCGTCCTGGCCTGCGTGCTTCTTCTGGCCTGGGCATTTCTGGGGTGAACTGCCGAACCGCTCAAAATGCGCCCTCGATCACCGAGATCTCGCCGGGCAGAACTGCGGCTACGTCGAAGCGAATCTCGGCGGGCACAAACGGCGCACCACCCTCGGCCAGCCATCGGGCCGCCAGGCGCCGGATGCGTTTTTGCTTGACCACGGTTACGGCCTCTGCTGGGTGTCCATACTTCAGCGACGAGCGAGTCTTGACCTCACACACCACGACCCGGCGGCCCTTCGTGCAGATGAGGTCCAGCTCCCCGTCTCGACAGCGCCAATTACGCACCAGTATCTCGTAGCCCTCGTGGGCGTACCACGCCGCCGCACGATCCTCGCCTTGTGCCCCCAGCCGTTGCCGGGCCGCGGTCATAAGTCAAGTTCGGGTGCAGCAAGCTCTTCTATGTTCACGTCTTTGAACGTGACGATTCGGACCGACGGAACGAAGCGCATCTTCGTCTGCCGATACATGTCCCAGACCCACGCGTCTCGCAGTTCCAATTCGACGCGGGTCCGCCCGCCGGCGTCGACCACAGTCTGCTCGACGGTGTTGGCCAGATAAAAACGACGCTCAGTCTCGACAACGAAGCGGAACGTAGGGGAGACGTCGCGATACTCCTGAAAGAGCTGATGCTCTATCTCCGCTTCATACTGCTCAAGATCGTCCGCGCTCACCGAGGATCCTCAAGGGAACGGGCGCACTGGAGGGCTTGGCTGACCTGGATCACGGGCGCCATCGTAAGCCCGACCTCTGACAACGAATCACCGGACGAGGCCAAGACGGCCCCCGAACGGCAATGCGAACTCAGTAGTCGCGCTTTTCCTTGACCTTGGCGGCCTTACCGATGCGATCACGCAGGTAGTAGAGCTTGGCCCGACGGACATCGCCGCGGGTGTAGATCTCGATCTTGTCGATGATCGGGGAATGAACCGGGAAGGTCCGCTCGACGCCCACGCCGTAGGACAACTTCCGGACCGTGAAGGTCTCCTGGATGCCACCATTTTGACGGCGAATGACCACGCCCTGGAAGACCTGGACGCGCTGCTTGTTGCCTTCCACCACCCGGACATGCACCTTGAGGGTGTCGCCCGGGGCGAAGTCCGGAATGTCGGTTCGGAGGCTGGCCTGGTCGATGAGGTCGGTGCGGTTCATCACGTGATCCTGGGAAGAGACTTGAGGTTGCGATCTGGCCCCGAGGGTCCTGATCGCCGAAGGGCAAAGCTAGACGTTTGGCCCGTTCTCGACCAACTCGCTGAGGAGCTTTCGCTCAGCATCGGTGAGCCCGCCGCGGGCAGCGATGAGATCAGGTCGGCGTTCAATGGTGCGGGCCAATGACTGTGCTTGACGCCAACGAGCCACTCGACCGTGATCACCGGATCGGAGCACCGAGGGCACCTCCCACCCCCGAAACTCGGCTGGTCGGGTGTACTGCGGGTACTCGAGGAGACCATCGCTGAACGACTCGTCGTCGGCCGACGTGTTGTTCCCCATGGCTCCTGGAACCAGGCGCCCCACGGCCTCCAGCACCACCATGGCGGCAACCTCACCCCCACCTAGCACGTAGTCGCCAATGGACATCTCACCGTCGCACAGCTCATCGGCCACCCGGGCGTCGACGCCCTCGTATCGGCCGCAGAGCAGGCTGAAGCCCTCCCCTGCTGCCAACTCCCGGGCCAATCCTTGATCAAGGCGACGGCCGCCGGGGCCGAGCAGGAAGAGCGGACGGGGCGGCTGGACCTTTTCGACGATGGCAAAGATGGGCTCCGGCATGAGGACCATGCCTGCACCCCCGCCGAACGGCGAGTCGTCCACCGTTCGGTGCACATCGGTGGTCTCCGAACGGAGGTCGTGCACCCGCAGGTCCAGCAAACCGCGTTCTTGGGCCTTGCCCAACAACGCCTGGGCGGCGAATGCCCCCACCATGTCGGGGAAAATGCTGAAGACGTCTATCCGCATGCGGTCAGTCTTCGACGCCGAGCAGGCCCTCGGGTGGATCGACCACAACAAACTCGGGAAGGCCGGCGTCCTCGGTTACGAAGCCCACCGGCACGAGGGTGCCGTCGGCAAGCTCAAGAAGGTCATCGGCCGGGTTCGACAGCACGGCGATGACCGCGCCCCATGACTGGCCATCGGGGGTCCGTACATCGGCCCCAACAAGGTCGTGGACCCAGAGGGCTGCAGGGTCATCAATGGGCTCGGCGTAGATGACTTGGCCGCTCAGGGCCTCCGCTGCCTCGCGGGTTCCCACGCCCGCCAGCACGGCAATCCAGCGCTGCTGGAACGGCCGGATGGCTTCCACCGTGACAGGACCCGCATCGATGAACCAGACCGCTCCAGGCGCAGTGCGCTCGGCGCGGTCAGACGTAATAACGGCGGTGACTTCACCCCTGAGGCCGTGGGCCTTGCCAATCCGGCCGATCTCGAGGTTGGTCATCGCGTGGCCGGCACCCGCAGGCGCCGAGAACGAAATCAGTCCACGAACTCAATGTCGACCGACACGTCGTCTTTGACGGCGGCGGCCCGCACTACGGAGCGAATGCTCTGAGCTATCCGGCCCCGCTTACCAATGACCCGGCCCATGTCTCCGTCGCCGACCCGCACGTCCAACTGGAGTCCACCGCGGCGACCCTCGGAGGTGGACACCGACACAGCGTCGGGGGCTTCGACGACCTGCTTGACAAGGTAGTCGAGCACCGAAATGGCATTGGTAGCGGATGCTGCCTCAGGGGCCTCGACCGCGTCGGCTTCTTCGGTGACCTCTGCGTCGCTCACGACTCGGCAGCCGCGGTGGCGACAACCGGGGTTTCGCCCGTGAACTCTGCCCAGGCACCGGAGATCTTGAGCAGACGCTCGACGGTGTCGGTGGGCTGAGCGCCAACGCGCAGCCACTTGAGGGCCTTCTCGTTGTCGATCAGGATGACGGACGGATCAAGACGGGGCTGGTAGGTGCCCACGATCTCAATGAAACGGCCGTTGCGGGGCGACCGCGAGTCGGCGGCGACGACGCGGTAGGTGGGCTGCTTCTTCTTGCCCATCCGCATGAGGCGGAGCTTGACGGCCATGCTCTTCTTTCTTGTTTTTCCGGTAGTGCGAAAGTTCGGGGGCTGTGCGCTGAGCGCCACAACCGACTTGCCATGGTGCGCCATGGAGGCGCCCCGGCGCAAACGTGAGGCCCTGGATCGGCGCAGAGCAAGGTCCGAAGGGCCTTAGGTGCCTCGGGATGGCTAGAGGCCAGGAAGCTTGAACGGCGTCTTGGAATCTCCCAGCGGCGGCAGCGCCAGTTGCGGCCCGCCCTTGGGGGTGACCCGCCCACCACCTTTCGAGCCCTTGCCCTTTTTGTTCTTCTTACCTCGGGCCCCGCCCAGCATGCCGCCCATGCCCTTCATCATTTTCTGCATCTCACCAAACTGCTTCAGCAGAGCGTTGACCTCAGAGGTGGTCACACCGCTACCGGTGGCGATGCGTAGACGGCGGGAGCCATCGATCAACTTGGGATCTCGCCGCTCGGCGATGGTCATCGAGTGGATGATGCCCTCGATCCGGGCCAGTTCTCGATCATCGATCTCCGTGTTACGAAGCTCCTTGGGCATGCCCGGCATCATTTTCATGAGGCTGCCCAGGTTGCCCATCTTCTTGACCTGGGCCATCTGTTGGAGAAAATCCTCCAGGGTAAATTGGCCCTCCAACATCCGGTTAGCGGCTTCCTCGGCCTGGTTCTCGTCGAAGGCCTCCTTGGCCTTGTCGATCAGGGTGAGGATGTCTCCCATGCCCAAGATGCGCCCGGCGAGGCGATCGGGGTGGAAGAGGTCGAACTCGTCGAGCTTTTCGCCGGTGGAGGCGAAGGCGATCGGTTTGCCGACCACCTCCTTGACCGACAAAGCCGCGCCACCACGCGCATCGCCATCCAACTTGGTAAGGATGACGCCGTCCAAGGCCAGGATCTGGTGGAAGTTCTCGGCCACGGTGACGGCGTCTTGGCCGGTCATGGCGTCTACCACGAGGAACGTGTAGTCCGGCTTGGTTGCCTCCGAGATCTGGCGCACCTGCTCCATGAGCTCGGTGTCGATCGCCAGACGGCCGGCCGTGTCCACGATGACCACATCTCGGCCCAGGCGCCGGGCCTCCGCAATGCAGCCGAGCGCCACCTCGACCGGGTCGCCGACACCGGAGGCGACGACATCGTCTGGGGCGGAATACATCGGCACATCGACCTGGCGGGCCAGCGTACGAAGCTGCTCCACCGCGGCCGGGCGCTGGAGGTCTGCGCCCACCAGCATCGGGTTGCGTCCCTGCGCCTTCAACCAACGGGCCAACTTGGCCGAGTTGGTGGTCTTGCCAGAACCCTGAAGCCCGGCCATCAGCACCACGGTGGGCGGCTTGGCGGCATAGGTCATCCGGAACGTTTCGCCACCGAGCGTGGCAATCAGTTCTTGGTGGACAATATCGATGACCTGCTGCGCAGGATCCAGCGCTCCGTGAAGCTCCGCCCCAATGGCGCGCTCGCGGATGCGGGCCACCAGGCCCCGGACGACAGTGAAGTTGACGTCGGCTTCGAGCAGTGCGAGACGGATCTCGCGCAGTACCTCGTCGACATCGGCCTCGCTGAGACGGCCCTTGCCACGAAGCTTCTTGAAGATTCCGTCGAAACGATCAGACAGTGACTCGAACATGAGTCTCCGATGTTACCGGACCGCCCCTACCGGCCCCCGCCCCCGGCCTGACCAGCCATTTAGTCTACAACTTTGCTAGCCGCCGGCTACAGCGAGAGGTCTGCGTCGGAGGGGAGGCCAGCACCGGCGCGGGCCTGGCCAACGCGATCCAGAAGCTGGGCCCGTAACTTGGCCCCGCGTTGGGGGGCAACGAGTAGCCCGATACCGACGCCGATGAGCAGCAGCAGCGACCCCTTGACCCCGGAGAGCTTGAGCAAGCCAATGGTGAGTTTGAACGGCAGGAACAGCAGCTTGAACACGGGGAGCCTCCGCAACAACGTCAGGTGGTCTGCCTGGAAGCCCGAACCTACGACATCAGGAGAAGAGCGCCTCAACGA
This sequence comes from Aquihabitans sp., assembly GCA_025353965.1. Lineage (GTDB taxonomy): Bacteria > Actinomycetota > Acidimicrobiia > Acidimicrobiales > Iamiaceae > Aquihabitans. The sequence continues at coordinate 2,013 of JANXNS010000105.1, read as the reverse complement.
ACTCGTCCGGATCGAAATCGACGAGGTCGTCGGCGGTCTCGCCCAGCCCAACGAGCTTGACGGGGATGCCCAACTCGGTGTGGATGGCAAACACGATGCCGCCCTTGGCGGAGCCGTCCAGCTTGGTGAGGACAACACCGGTCACGTCGGTTGCCTCGGTGAACTGCCGAGCCTGGATCAGACCGTTCTGACCAGTCGTCGCGTCGATGACTAGGAGGACCTCGGTGACGTGACCGGGATCTCGGTCAGCCACCCGGCGCACCTTGCGCAGTTCCTCCATGAGGTTGCTCTTGGTATGAAGCCGGCCAGCGGTGTCGGCCAGAACGAGATCAGCCCCTTTGGCCGCCGCCGATTCGACGGCATCGAAGATGATGGCGCTGGGGTCCCCGCCTTCCGCTCCACGCACGAGATCCGCCCCCGACCGCTCGGCCCAAGTACCCAATTGCTCAGCGGCCGCGGCACGAAACGTGTCCCCCGCGGCCATCACGACCTGGTGCCCGGCCAGGACTTGGCGCTTGCCGAGCTTGCCGATAGTTGTGGTCTTGCCGACGCCATTGACACCAACGAAGAGCCACACATTGGTGCGGCCCTCGTCTAGGTGGAGGGTCCGGTCGGCGACCTCTAGGCGCTGCTTCATCTCGGCCTTGAGAATCCCCACCAGTTGATCGCCAGTCTCCAGCCCTTCTTCTTTCACGCGGGCCCGGAGACTGTCCAGAAGCTCCGTCGCTGGCCCTACACCGAGGTCGGCCCGGATGAGGGCCTCCTCGAGCTCATCCCAGGTGTCCTCATCGATCTTGGATCGACCCAGGAACCCGGCGAAGGTGGCCCGGGCCTTGCTCAGCCGGTCCCGGAACGACGGGCGGGCATCGATCGGCTCGGGAACTTCTTCGACCGGTGCCTCGACGGGAACTGCCGTTGTGTCGGTGGCTACATCTGTGTCGGTGGCCGGCCGTGGCGGCGCCAGCACGCCGCCACCCATAGGCGGCTCGAGGACCGGGCCTTTGGCCCGGCCCTTGGCAACAACGAAGTACGCCCCTGCGCCTAGGAGTGCGACGGCGAGCAGGGCAATGAGGACGACAACGATCATGGGTCGACGACCCTACCGTGGCCCACCCAAAGGGCTAGTTGCCGGGAGTGGAACCACTTCCAGACCCCGACGTCGACGAAGCTGGGGCGGCGACCAGCGTGACCTCGACGGTCCGCTCCTTGCCCCCACGAACCAGCGTCAAGCTGATTTTCTCGCCGGGCGCCTTCGTGCGGATGGCGGCGGCCAAATCAATCATCGAAGCCACCTTCTGACCATCGACGGCGGTCACCACGTCGTTGTCGGTGATGCCGGCATTGGCCGCAGGCGATCCCGCTTCGACACTCGTGATGGCGGCCCCCGCTCGATCGCCAGTTGCATCGGCACCGCCAACGCCGAGGAAGCCAGCGTCGGTGGATTCTCCCGCCACGATCTTGTCGGCCACCGCCTTGGCAATGTCGATGGGAATGGCAAAACCAACGCCCACGTTGCCGGAGGCCTGAGAGTTGCCGGTGATGATTGAGTCATTGATGCCGATCACGCGTCCCTGCCGGTCGGCGAGGGCACCGCCGGAGTTACCCGAGTTGATCGGCGCATCGGTCTGCACCGCCGGGATGACACCGCCGGGGGTAGTGGTGGAACGGCCAATAGCGCTCACGATGCCTGCGGTCACGGTTTGGTCCAGCCCGAAGGGGCTGCCAATCGCTATTGCGGTCTGGCCCACTTGGAGTTGCACGCCGGTGGCGAGGACGGCAACGGGTAGATCTGACCGGCCCGCGATCTTCACGACGGACACGTCGGTGCTGTCATCGCTTCCCAACACCTTGCCGGTGGTTTTGGTTCCGTCCGCCAAGCGCACGGTGACGGAGCCTGCCCCGTCGGTCACGTGGGCGGCGGTGAGGACGAGACCGCGCTTGTCGTACACGAAGCCTGAGCCGAGCCCCTTGGTGGTTTCGATCTGTACGACGGCGGGCGCCAACGCGGCGGCA
>JANXNS010000100.1 GCA_025353965.1 Aquihabitans sp. | reverse complement strand
GATGGCCGATCCGCTCAACTCCGGTCTGCAGAACGTCCAATCAAGGGTGGCCATGGCCAACGGCGGCCTCCTCGGCCGGGGTCTTGGCCGTTCCACCGTCAAGTGGGGTTATTTGCCCTATTCCTGGACAGATTTCATCTTTGCGGTGATTGGCGAAGAGCTTGGTTTGCTGGGGGCCATGGTCGTGGTCTTGCTCTTCTTAGCTTTGGCGGCGCTGGGCGCGTGGATTGCCGCCCGGGCTCAGGATCGCTTCTCCATGCTGGTGGCCATTGGCATCACGGCATGGCTCACCGTCCAGGCGATCATGAACATTGGGGCGGTCGTCGGGATCATGCCCATTACTGGTGTGCCCCTGCCCTTTGTGTCCTTTGGTGGATCGGCGCTGGTCGTAAACTTGGCGGCGGTTGGCATGCTTCTCAACATTGCCCGCCACCCTGCCGAAATCTCGCCGCGCTGATGGCCGAACCGACCTGGTTGCTCGTGGCCGGCGGCGGTACCGCCGGCCATCTCCTGCCCGGAATTTCGGTGGCCCGGGCCCTCGTGGCCGGCGGTCACGATCCGGCCACCATCCATTTCGTGGGTGCCGAGCGCGGCCCGGAAGGCGAGCTGGTTCCGGCGGCAGGTTTCACGGTCGACGTGTTACCGGGGCGTGGCATTCAGCGGCGTCTCACCCTGGCCAACGTGTCGGCGATTATCGACCTGTTCCGGGCGTTGGACAAGGGAGTGGGCCTGGTGCGTCGACACCGCCCCGCCGTCGTAGTTGTCCTTGGCGGCTATGCGTCATTTGCCTGTGGGGTGGGTGCGGTGGTCACCCGCACCCCGCTGGTCTTGCTCGAACAAAACAAACGGGCCGGAGCGGTCAACCGGTTGCTACGGCGCTTTGCTGCGGCATCTGCGGTTTCGTTTGCGGGCACGGATTTGCCGCGGGCCACCGTCACCGGCAATCCGTTGCGCCCAGAAATCCGGGCGATGGCGGAACATCCAGATCGTGATGCCGCTCGGGCCACGTTGGGTTTGCCACCAGATCGAACCGTCATCGCTGTCTTCGCCGGCTCGCTGGGCTCACGCCGAATGAATGAAGCGGTGAAGGGGCTGGTTGAGCGGTGGGCGGACCGGGCCGACGTTGCCGTGCGCCATGTCGTGGGGCAGCGAGACCATGCGCGTTACCTGGTCACGGCGCCGCAGCCGCCAGCGCCCGGGTTGCTCTATCAAGTGCTGGCCTATGAGGACCGGATGGACTTGTTGCTGGCCGCCGCCGACGTTGGGGTCACCCGTGCTGGTGGTGGCGTGTTTGAGCTCATGGCGGCCGGTCTGCCATCGATCTTGGTCCCCCTCCCCATTGCCACCAGAGATCACCAGACCGCCAACGCCTTGGCCGTTGCGGCCACAGGCGGCTCGGTGGTTGTTCCCGATTCGGAGCTCGATACCGACCGTCTCGAGCTGGAGCTCCTGGCCCTGCTCGGTGACCGGGCCCATTTGGCGGTCATGGCCGAGGCCATGCGGTCGGCGGCCACGGTTGATGCGGCTGAGCAGGTGGCGGCGGTGGTGGAGCGTGTCGCTCGTGGCTGATCAGGCCCAGGTGGACCTCTCGGTCCAACGTGTTATCCACTTGGTGGGCATTGGCGGCGCGGGGATCAGCGCCATTGGCATCATCCTTGCCGCCATGGGTCACCAGGTCACTGGATCGGATGTGAACGAGACGGGCGCCTGGGCCAAATTGCAGGCTGCTGGTGTCGGCGTTGAGGTGGTGCCGGTGGGCCAACTCTTTGCGGTGGCGGAGCACCATGGTGCAGAGATTGTGGCCTATTCTACGGCGTTTCCCCCGTCGGAAGCCGATCAAAGGGCGGCTGGTTCGGCGGGCCGTGTCTTGGTGAATCGGGCCGCCATCTTGGCCGCTATCTGCGGGACTCGGCGCACGGTTGCCGTGTCGGGCACCCATGGCAAGACGTCGACCACGGCGTTGTTGGCCACCTTGTTGGAACGAGCCGGCGAGGATCCGTCCTTCTTGGTTGGTGCTGTCCCCGTCGGCCTGGGCGACGCGGCCCGATGGGGCAAACCGGGCGGGGTGTTCGTGGTCGAGGCCGATGAGAGCGACGGCTCGTTCCTTGAGCTTGGGGCCGCCACCGCCGTGGTGACCAACGTCGACGAAGACCATCTCGACTTCTGGGGCTCGATCGATCACATCGAGTCTGCCTTTGACCGGTTCCTCGGGGCGGCCACGAACCGGGTCGTGTGCATTGACGATCCGCGGGTCGACGCTGCGGTAGACGAACGGGCGTTGCGTCTGGCGGTGGCGCACGATGCGGTCACGGTGGGGGAGTCTCCGCCGGCCCGCTACCGGATCCATCACGTCGAAATCGACCGCCTCACCACTCGCTTCGGTCTCGTGGTCGACGGGGTGGAGGTTGGCCCGGTGGCCATCGGGACCCCCGGGCGTCATCATGCTCGCAACGCCGCGGTGGCGTTGGCGGTGGCGGATGGGCTGGGGGTCAGCGTCGAACGTGGGATAAAGGCATTGGCTGGCTATGTCGGCGCCGCCCGGCGATTCGAGGTGGTTGGCGAGGCCGGGGGCGTGACCGTGGTCGATGACTACGCGCACAACCCGGGCAAGGTCCGCGCCCTGGTCGCATCGGCGAAGGAAGCCGGGTGGAAGCGGGTCGTGGTTATTTTCCAGCCTCACCGCTACACCCGAACCCGTGACCAGGGAGCAGATTTCGGCGCGGCGCTAGCTTTGGCCGACGTGGTTGCCATCACGGGGGTGTACGGGGCGGGCGAGCCGCCGATTCCTGGAATCAGCGGTCGGACCTTGGTGGGGGCGGTGTTGGACCGGCGACCATGGGCGGAGGTGGTCTGGGTACCCACGCTCGACGATGCCGCGGCCTGGGCCGCCCAAGCGCTCCGTCCCGGAGACCTCTGCCTCACGGTCGGGGCCGGCGATATCTCGGGGCTCTGCCCCCGTCTCGTAGCAGCACAACTGGCGCGCACACCATGAGCACAACCGAGCCGGATCTGGCCGATGCCCTCCGCATGGTGG
>JANXNS010000085.1 GCA_025353965.1 Aquihabitans sp. | reverse complement strand
GATCGCGACTGGCGTGGATTCCCACCCGAGTTCGGGTGAGCGGGCGAAGAGTCCTTGTTCATGCGGTGGGAACAGGCGGGGGAGCGGTGGCTTGCCCTCGATGACCTCGAGCATGGCCTTCTCCTCGCCAAACAGGTACTCCCAGCGTCGACGGCGAACGCGGCGATCATCAAACCTTCGATGAGCTGGTACGGGTTGGCGCGCATTAGTGCCCGGTCCTTGAACGTCCCCGGCTCGCCCTCGGCGCCGACGAGGTTCATTATGCCCGCCCGAGGGCGTCGAGGGCGGCCTGGATGCGCTGGCCGGCTTCTTCGGCGACGGGGGCGAGGGCGAGGTTGTCGGGCACGTCGGCGATGATCTTGGGGTCGAGGGCTTCGACGACGGTTCGGCCGTTCTCGACGCGAACAACGACGTTGCATGGCAACAGGGTGGCGATGCGAGGGTCGATCTCTAGGGCCCGGAGGGCGAGTTGGGGGTTGCAGGCCCCGAGGATGATCTGGGCGTCGCTCTCGACGTCGAGCTTGTCCTTCAACGTCTGGCGGACGTCGATCTCGGTGAGGATCCCGAAGCCTTGGTCCTTGAGTGCGTCCTTCACGTAGGTGATGGCGTCCTCGTAAGGGGTGTCGAGCTCGATGCGGAGGGTGAAGTCCATGGGGGTTCTCCTTGGGTTGGTTAGTAGATGGCGAGCAGAGCGCGTGTGCCGGTGTACAAGGCGAGCGTGACGAGCAGCGACGCGAAGGCGCGTTGCATCAACTCGGGTTCGAGGCGGTCGGCAATCCGTTCGCCAGCTCCGACACCGGCGGTTGCTGCGGCGGTGAACACCAGGGTCGTAGCCCAGTCGATCGAGCCGGCACCGGTTCGGGCGGCGAGGGCGATACCGGCGTTGACGGCGATGACCAACAGCGAGGTACCAATGGCGACACCCATCGGGAACTCGAGCACCAAAGCGAGGGCGGGGACGATCACGAACCCGCCACCCACACCGAACAGCCCGGTGAGGAACCCGACGGCAGTGCCGGCGGTCACGATCTTGGCGACCCGAGCGGGGGTCATCGTGCGGGCGCGGGCCTCGATGGTCGTGTGGCTGGTCTCGCCTCGACCGATGGCGATGGTCTCCCCGCTGCGGGTGCAGCTCGGACAGCCGACCACGATGCGCCAGGCGGCGACAAGGATCAGCCCGGCGAACCCAAGCAGCAGGACATCGCCATCGAGGCGCCGATTCAGGGCCGATCCGGCCAGGGAACCGGCGATCCCGACGAAACCGAACATCAGCCCTTGCGCTACCCGGACGCGACCGGCTCGCCAGTGGCCGTAGGCACCGATCAGCGAGGCGACGCCAACGACGACCAGCGACGTCGTCGTTGCCGCCGACGGGTCCTGGCCAGCAACAAACACCAGGACCGGCACGGCCAGGATCGAGCCGCCGCCACCGAGGGCGCCGAGGGACACCCCGATCAGGAACCCGAGCGGCGAAGCCAACAGCGCCCGAGTGCTCATCGCTCCACCGGCCGGCGGGCCCTCGCCGGCGCGTCGACCGCGACCCGCTCGCCGTCGGTGACGTCAACGATACGATCGACGCGGTCCGCCGTGCCGACCACTAAACCGGAGCCTGCGAGGTCGACGGCAACGTCGTCGGGCGAGAACAGGACGTCGGGATCTTGGCGGGCGCCGTGGCCGTCGCTGGTGCCGCCCGGCGCGACACCAGCGGCGGCC
>JANXNS010000263.1 GCA_025353965.1 Aquihabitans sp. | reverse complement strand
GGGGCCCACGCCCGGGTCGATCGTGAACATCGGGGCGTCCTATGCGTGGACCGGTGGCCCCGGTTTTGCTCACTCGGCCGCAGCCAAAGCGGGCGTCAAGAACCTGGTGGAGACCTTGGCCGTGGAGTGGGGGCCCTACGGGATCCAGGTCAATGGCTTGGTGCCTGGTCTGTTCCCTCATCAGGACATGACCGCCGACATTCGTGGCAACCTGGACCGGACCCACGAGAAGGACCGCGCCCAACCCGCGCTCCGGGTGGGCCGGCCCCATGAACTGGGCTGGGCGGCCACGTTCCTGGCCTCGCCCTATGCCCGGTTCATTTCCGGCCACACCTTGGTGGTCGATGGTGCCAACTGGCAGCGCCGCACGCTCACCAATCCCGAGGTTGTCACCGTTCGCGACCAGATGGGCCGGGGGCCGTTCGAGCCCTGAGAAGTCGCGCCCTAATCAGGTCAGCAGGTTTTGATGAAGACTTGGACCACGAAGGTACGGCTGCCGTTGTGGGCGACGCCAACGCCGACCCCGTTCCAGGTCTTGCTCACGATGTTGGCCCGATGGATGGCCGAGGCCATGAACATTGCCTCGGTAGCCGAGATCGAACTGTTGTAGCCGACATTTTCACCGAGACTGCACCAGCGGACGCTGATGCCACTGGAAAGGGTTGAGTGGTAGAGCTGGTTTGCGCGAGCTAGCTGATCCGCCCAACTTTGAGCCTTCAGCTGCGCGTCGTGTTGGGTCTCGAGGGCGGTGACGTGAGCGGCCTTGCGGTCCTTGTTGAGGACGCTCGTGGCGCTCGATTGCTGAGCATTGAGGCAGGCGGTGGCCAGCAGGGCAACACCAGCGACGAGGGCGAAACCCCGGCGGTAGTTCTTGTTCGTTGGGAATCCATTCGTTGCCGTCTTCATGGTCCCTCGGGATGGTGGATGGTTGTCGGAGTTGCCGCCGGACCAATGAATTCTAGAGAGGCTGACCCCCTAACTTGGGCACCCACTCGGAAAGGTTGTAGCCCTGCCAGCGGTTCTCCCCATCGTGAACCTGGGCGGCTGATGGTTTGTGCGCGACACTGCGGCGATGAAAAGCACCGAATTGCGGGGCAAGGTCGCGCTGGTCACTGGGGCCGCCAATGGGATTGGGGCGGCGGTCTCGCACCGGTTGGCTTCGCTCGGTGCGCTGGTCGTGGCGGCCGACGTGGACGATGTTGCCGGGGTCGCCCTAGCCGCTGAGATCGGGGGCCTGTACGTGCATTGCGATGTACGAGAACTGGCCGATAGCGAGGCAGCGGTGGCCGCGGCGGTCGAACACTTCGGCGGGCTGGACCTCGTCCACCTCAACGCCGGGATCAGTAGCGGCCACGGTCTCGGGGCGGATTTCAGCGTCGATACGTATCGGCGGGCCATGGGCATCAACCTGGATGGCGTGGTTTATGGCGTGCACGCCGCATTACCGGCACTTCAGCAGCGCGGTGGCGGCAGCATCGTGGCCACGGCGAGCATGGCCGGGCTGACCCCGCTGGGGCTCGACCCGATCTATGCGGCCAATAAGGCGGCAGTGGTGGCTCTGGCCCGCTCGCTGGCTGAGGCCTACCGCGCCGAGAACATCTTGGTCAACGCCCTCTGCCCCTCGTTCGCTGACACCGCGATCATTGGCCCCATCAAGGGCTTCCTCGAGGAGACTCACTTCCCGATTTTGGAAGTCAGCGATGTGGTCGACGCGTTCCTCGGCATCCTCGACGCGGGCGGTACTGGCGAGGCGTGGTTCGTGATCCCCGGTCGGGAGAGCCAGCCCTTCTCGTTCCGCAACGTTCCCGGCCCCCGGACCGCCTAACTGCCCTCCGGATCGTCTGGTGGCTCTCGGCCGGGAAGCTGGTAGCGGCCGGGGCGTTGCTGGTTGTGGAACGGGCACAGGAGGCGGCCGTTGTCTTGCGTGGTCTCACCGCCGGCGGAGTACTCGGTGATGTGGTCTATGTCGCACCGGTGGGCGGCCACCCGGCAGCCGGGATAGGTGCAGTGCCGGTCCCGGATCTCGATGATGCGCCGGAGCCCACCACGGAAGAGGCGGGTGCGGACACCGAGATCTATCACCCGGGATTTGGCACCAAATATCACCCGCTCGAAGTCTGCGTCGGCCATCCACTGGCGGGCTTGGCCCGGGGTGATGACCGTGCCATCGTCGACCTCGCAGAGTGCTTTGCGGGCGGCATCCTCACCTAGATGGAGGGTGATGAGCGGCCGAGCGGGCACGTGACCAGCGGCGACGGCGGCGGACCGTTCGGCCATAAGGACGACGGCGTCGGCCCGGCGCTGGGCGTTGGTGCGGCCGAGCCGATCGGGGCGGGTGTCCTCTCCCCAGATCTCCTTGGCGGCGGCCCAGTCCTCAAAGAACAGTTGGTGGGAGATTGCCTCCAGCTCGTTGAAGAATACGGTGCCGCCGATTGCGTCCAGCCGGCCCCGGAGATCCCAGATGTCTCCGGCGGTACGCGACGCGTGGAAGGAGCGGCTCTCGGCCTGCTTGTCTGCCGCTTTCTCGGCCTTGGCATCGTCGGCGGCGGCGATCCAATAGGCGACGATTCGACGAAGGTCCTCGGCATGAAGGCGCTTTGCTTCGGAGACCAAGTGGTTCTGGTCCCTGGCAAAGAGCGCTTCGCGGCCGTCCGAATTTGCTCGACAAAGCATGTCCACCTTGTCTGCGGACAGGTCCCCGCAGGCGAACGCGTCGGCGGCGACGGCCATGGTTCGCAGCCGGGCGCCGCGGCGCAGCAGCGATGCCGCCGATGCAGTGGAGCAGCCGGTGTCTCGGGCAAAGCGGGCCACGGCCGACCGGGAACCGTCTAGAGCGGGGAGCCCCCGGGTTGCCCACTCGCCCACGACGGCGGTGCGGGCTGCGTCTAGCTGGTTGGTCGATCGGGCCAAGGAGCACAGCGCTGAGCTCACGACGGCATCTGGACACGATGGCAGCGAGGCGTGTTCGGCCGCCAAAAGGGCCTCCACTGCCTCACGTGTTGCATCGACTTTGTCCATGAGTTGCATCTGGACAATCGTACAGGTGTTCGATCAGTGGCGCAATGAAATTATGAAAAAACACACGAAACACTAGATAGTTTCAGGCAGCGGGCACTGGCTGGGGTGGTGGCGGGCCGACGTAGCGGGCGCTGGGCCGGATGATGCGGTTGTCGGTGGCCTGCTCGAGGATGTTGGCGCACCAGCCAATGACCCGGCTCACGGCGAAGGTGGGCGTGAAAAGCTGCGGTGGGAGTCCCGCCGCTTCCATGACCACGCCCGCGTAGAACTCGACGTTGGCGTAGAGCTGGCGGCCCGGCTTTACCTCCGCCAGGGTGTCCACGATCAGCTGCTCGACCTGCACTGCAAACGTTGCCCGGTCGCCGCCGAGGCCGATGGCGACGTCTCGAAGCAGCGTGGATCGAGGGTCGGCCGTCTTGTAGACGGCATGGCCGAAGCCCATGATCCGATCGCCTCGTTCCACTGCAGCACGGATATACGCGGGGGCCTGAGCGGGGGTGCCGATCGCCTCCAGCAAGTTCAGGGCACGGCTTGGTGCGCCGCCATGAAGCGGACCGGAAAGCGCGCCGATGGCACCCACGACCGCAGCCCCAAGGTCCGCTCCGGTGGAGGCGATGACTCGAGCGGTAAAGGTTGACGCGTTGAAGCCGTGATCCACGGTGAGCATGAGGTACTGCTCTATAGCGCGGGCCACCTCCGGGGTCGGCTCCTCCCCGTGAATCATCCAGAGGTAGTTGGCGGCGTGGCTGAGATCGGGCCGGGGTGCGATCGGTTCGAGCCCCTGACTCAAGCGGTGCAAGGCGGCCACCGCAGTTGGTGTCACGGCGGCGAGCCGAAGGGCATCTTGGCGCAGGGATGGGGTATCGAGGTCGTATGACGGTTGAAACTGTTCGGCCGCGGCGATGGCGGACAGCACCGTGCGCAGTCCGTCCAGCGGCCCCTCGCCGCTGGCTCGGGCCGCTACTTCGCGAACCAGCAGATCGAGGCCCATGGGGAGGTCCCGGAGCGTGCTGATTTCTGCGGCGAAGGTCATCCGGCCTCCGGCATCGGGGAGGGTCCCATCGAACAGCAAGGTCCACACGTCCTCCAGGGTGCGGTGCTCGGCCAGCTCCACCGCGGAGTACTGCCGGTAATGGAAGAACCCCTCGGTCCCCCGCACATCGCCGATCGTCGTGTCGGTTACGACGACGCCCTTCAGGCCTCGGGGAGCGTCCACCGCGGCCTCACCTGCGGGACGGATGGATGCCACCTTCATGACATCTCGCATGGAGACGATGCCGACCAGGGTGCCGTCGTCCACCACAGGGATGTGGCGGTCATCCACTCGCCAACGGTGGTCAAGCGGGCGTCCTGGATCGCCCACCACCACAACGGAACCGACACCAGCCAGCACCATTGCATCGGCGGCAGAAGAGATGGTCTGGCCCGGTGAGGCGGTGACGACCGGTGAGCTCATCAGCTCACCAACCAGAACCGGGTGCGACGTGCGGGGCCGGGCGGTCGTTGCAGCACTCATGACCTTGACCTTGACACTACTCATGACATTGATCAATCTTGAACTGTGATCAATGTCGACCGGCTTACCACCGCCGAAGCTGCCGAGCGACTGGGGGTGAAGCCCGAGACGCTCTATGCCTACGTGAGCCGTGGCCTCATTGAGCGTCACCGCGACCCGGGTGGGGTGAGCACCTATGCCCCCCGGGATATCGAGCGACTGGCCCGGGCGGGCCGGCGCACCAAAAACCTGCCGCCCGTGGTGTTCCCGTCGGCGCTGACCCTGATCGCCGACGGCCGGCTGAGCTACCGCGGTACCGACGCCGTCGCCGCCGCGCTTACCCATCGTTTCGAGGAGGTGGCCGAGTGGCTGTGGACCGGGCGGTGGCCCACCGAGACGAGTTGGCCGTTCGACGGTGATGCGCTTGACCGCGTCTTGAGCGCTCAGGCGCCAATCCCTGCCGACAGCCTGCCGCTCGACCGGTTCCGAATCATCACCGCGGTGGCCGGCGCCAGTGATCCAGTGCGCCACGACAACCGGCCCGAGGTGGTGGTCCCAACCGCTCGCCGCCTCCTTCGTTTGATGGCCCACGGGCTCCCCCGTGCAGATGGCCGGGAGGCGCGTCGAGCCGAACCGGCTCGCACCATTGCTGAGGTGCTGTGGACTCGTCTCACTCGACTGCCGCGTACCCCCGCCCGCATCGATCTGCTGGACGCTTCCCTCGGCCTGCTCGCGGACCACGAGCTGGCTAGTTCAACGCTTGCGGTCCGCATGGCCGCCATGGTGCGGGCCGATGCTCACGAAGCGGTTGGTGCCGGGCTGAACGTGATTGGCGGGATGCGCCACGGTGGCGCGTCGCTCAGCATCGAGGCCATGCTCCGCGATGCTGCTCGCTACGGGATACCCCGCGCGCTGGAGGGACGGCTCGGCGACGGACGCCCCGGCGAGTTCGTCAAGCTCGGCGGGTTCGGCCACTCTCTCTACCCAGACGGTGATCCCCGGGCGCGAGCTCTGATCGATCGCCTGCAGGCCATCGATCCCCCGGGGGGTCGGTTGGCGACGGTGGAAGGGGTGTTGGCCGCGGTGGCCGCCCGCGGCGCGGCACCACCGAACGTGGACGTTGCCCTCGCGGCAATCTCGTTCTGCGCCGACATGCCCCCCGGCTCCGGTGAGGCGGTCTTCGCCCTTGCTCGTACCGCGGGCTGGATCGCCCACGCGCTGGAGCAGTACGAGCAACCCGCCTTCATGCGCGCCCGGGTGGACTACATCGGTCCGGCGCCCGCTGGGCTTCGGAAGGGTGGCCCGTCGTGAAGGCCCATGTTGGGGTGGCCGCGGCCACGGGTGCGGCGGTGCTCTGGGGTTGCGGCACGGTGGCGACGGCAGCCGTACTGGACCACGGTGTCTCGGCGCCGGTCTTCACGGTGGTCGAGTTGGGCAGCAGCGTCGGATTTCTCGGCGTGGTCGCTCTCATCTCGCGTGCGTCACTTCCTGACGTTCGGAGATGGTGGAAGGTCGGTGCGCTCGGCCTTCTCGAACCGGGCCTGACGTACCTGCTCATGAACGCGGGGCTAGCGCGAACTTCGGTCACGCACGCGGCGTTGATCGGTGCCGCGGAACCGGTGTTGATCGCGCTGCTCGCGTGGTTCCTTTTGAGCACGGCCCTCCCTCGGCGGCTGCTGCTTCCGATGTTGGCGGTCGTAATCGGATCCGTACTCGTGGTCACCGCCCATGCGTCGTCCAGTGGGGCGTCGCTGTCGGGCGACCTACTGGTCGCGGCGGGCGTGCTGTGCGCTTCGGCCTATGTGGTGGGTTCGAGTCGCATCGACATGGACCTCCCGGCGGTAGGGGTCGTCTTGTTCCAGCAGCTTTTTGCGCTCTCCCTGGTGGTGGTCTTTGTAGGTGGCGCCGTGGCGGTGGGCCCTGGGCACGGCGGAATCACGGTGGACCGGACGTCGGTCTCGTGGGCGCTGCTTTGGGTCCCGCTCATCGGTATTGGCTCGTCAGGGCTGACGTTCTGGCTGTACCTGGTGGCGCTACGACATCTAGTGGCGGGGGCGGCGGCGCAGTTCTTGGCCATTGTGCCGGTGGTGGGTTTCGTTGGCGCGGTGACCCTGCTCGGCGAGCCCGTTTCTGCCCTCGCAGTGTTCGGGGCGCTGGCGGTGGTGGCCAGCCTGGTGGTGATCGCTCGGGGCGAACGCCGGGCCACTGCCTGAACTTGTCGCAAAAAAGCAGTCTATTTCGCCATTACTGCGACATCTTCGTGGGGTTGGGGTTGGGGTTGGGGTTGGGTCGCTTCTGCGGTGAGGCGTAGGGAGCGGAGACGGTCTTCGGGGCTATGGGCCATGGTGGTGAGCATGAACTCGTTGGCGCCGGTGCGCTCGGCCAGCTCATCCAGCGAGCGGTGGACTAGGCCGGGGGTGCCGATGATGTGATTGCGGCCCCAGCTATGGCCTATGGCCTTCTCCTGCGGGGTCCACTGGTGGGCGGCGGCCTCCTCGGGGGTCGGGTAGAGCCCCGGCCTGCCCTGTCGGAGCCGGGCCATGGAGAGCGCCGACGGACCAGATAGGTAGCGGGCCTCCTCCTCGGTTGGAGCGCAGAGCACGTTGACGCCGAGCATGAGGTACGGCTCGTCCAAGACATCTGACGGAACGAATGAATCTCGGTAGACACGGACGGCCGCCTCGGTATTGTCGCCCGCGAAGTGATGGGCGAAGGAGAACGGGATGCCGAGTCGGCCCGCGAGGTGGGCGCTGTAGTCGCTGGAGCCCAGTAGCCAGATTGCGGGCTGGTAGCCACGCGCTGGGGTGGCGTGGATCCGGTGGAAGGGGTGGTCTTCTGGCAACGAGTTGTTGAAATAGCCGAGGAGCTCGCCGAGCTGGTTTGGAAAGTCGTTCCCGTTGTCGGCCCGGTTGGTGCGGCGGAGGGCGGCGGCGGTGAGCCCGTCGGTGCCGGGGGCGCGGCCGAGGCCAAGGTCGATGCGCCCGGGATGCAGCGCCTCTAGCATGCCGAACTGCTCGGCTACCACGAGCGGTGAGTGATTGGGCAACATGACCCCGCCCGAACCGAGCCGCATGGTGGACGTGCCTGCGGCCAGGTGGGCAATCAGGACGGCCGGTGACGAACTGGCAATGCCGGGCATGTTGTGGTGCTCGGCTACCCAGTAGCGGTTGTACCCGAGACGCTCCGCCTCCTGCGCCTGGCGGAGCGACGAAGCTAACGCGTCCGCAGCGGTAGCTCCCTGCCCCACGATGGCCAGGTCGAGTACCGACAGGGTGGGGATAGTCATGAACTGTTCAACACCGTCCGGTGCTCGGCTGTTCCGTTGTCAGGAACGGCCGAGGAATTCCACGACGTCGGGGAAGGCCGTTTGGTCTTGGCCGAAGAAGGCATGGCCGCCTTCATAGACACGGAGTTGTGCGCCGCGAATGCGCTCGACGATCCCTTCGCTGTTGGGGAGCGGGGCGATGCCGTCGTAACGCCCGGCGGTCACCAGCGTGGGGCAGTCGACGAAATGGAGGCGGTCCCACACGTCGTGGTGGCGACGGGCCTCCAGCTGTTCGGCCTCGCCTCTGGCGACCTCAGCGGACTTCTCGACGGCGGAGCGCGACGCCATGATGTCGGCGATATATCGGTCGCCGTCATGGGTGGCCAGCCACTCCGGCGTGAATCGGGTGTCAAGGATCAGCGGCGCAATGCGCTCCCGCTCGGCTGTGGTCATCGTCGCCAGGTCGTGTAGCGGGTACGAGGAGCCGCCAGCCCCGCCCGGTGACGTGCACATGAGGGCCATCCGTTCCACCCGGCTCGGCGCGGTGACCGCGAGCTCCTGGGCCACCATGCCGCCGAAGCTCACGCCGACGACGCGGCATGAGTCCCAACCGAGGTGATCGAGGAGCGCGAGCGCGTCGGCGGCATAGTCCGCCATGGCGTAGGGGCCCGGGGGCTTGGTGGTGAGGCCCAGGCCCCGCTGGTCGTGCGCAGCTAGGTCGAAGTGGTCTTCGAATGGCGCCATAACGATGGTGGTTGACGCCAGCGTTGTGCCGGAGCCGTTCAGGTAGAGGAGGCGGTGGCCAGTGCCCGCCCGCCGATAGTTGATGTCGATCCCGTTGATATTGGCGAGGGGCACGCCCGCAGTGTCCTACAGCGATGGTCCGCGTGCACGTGCGCCGGGGCGACGACGAAAGGCGGGTCGGGCATGGCACCATCGGAGGCCATGTCCCGGCGCAGCGCTCACCCTGTCCTGCGGCTGGTGTCGACCTGTTCGGTGTTCGGGTTGCTCGCCGCCGCCGCCTTCGTGGGGACCTATCGCTACGTGGAGCGGGAGGACCCGCTTGTCGCCGTGCGGGTGGTGGGAACCGGCGTGGACCGTTGGGTGCATATTGATTCGGGCGAGCCCGTGGCCGCTGCCTTGCTCGAGGCCCACGTCACCCAGGTCGACGGCCAGTTGCTCTCGGCGCAATCTGGGCGGGTCCTTGATCCTCATCACGACCCCGCAACCCTGAGGGTGGGCGATCGTCCGGCCCGGTTGGCCACCGTGCTCACCGCCCGGCAGGTCGTCCGCGTGGTGGACGGGGCCGACACGACCGAGGGCACCCGTACCGAGGTGATCGAGGTGGCCCCGGCGCCCATGCCGGACGTGCTCCGTCACGTCCAGGAGCGAGGCGTACCCGGTAAGACCCAGCGGGTGGTGGGCGTCGAGAGTGGTGAGGTGGTGTCCAGCAAGGTCCTGCTATCCCCGATTGATCCTCGCCAGACCACGCGGAAGGTGGTGGCGTTCACCTTTGACGATGGCCCTTCGGCAACGTGGACCGCCGTGGTGTTGGCCAAGCTCAAGGAGAAGGGGGTGAAGGCCACGTTCTGTGAAGTCGGGCAAGAGGTTGATGCGCACCCGGAGGTCTCAGCACAGGTCGTGGCGGGCGGTCACCAACTGTGCAACCACACCGTGAACCACGACGAGGGAATGAAGGGCGCACCGCAATCCCAGCTCGATGCTCAGATTGGTGGAGGGGCCAAGGTCTTCGTGGACCACCAACTGCCAAACCCGGCGTACTTCCGGCCACCCGGGGGTTTGCTCTCCCCCGAAATCAAGGCGACTGCACGGGCACTGGGTGAGCAGACCCTGTACTGGAAGGTCGACACCGAGGATTGGCGTAAGGGGGCCGACGCGCTGACCATTTCCCGCCATTTGTTGGATCAGGTGGACCCCGGGGCCATCATCTTGATGCATGACGGGGGTGGCAAGGATCGGGCGGCCACGGTCGAAGCCTTGGGCCTGGCCATCGACTACCTCCGGGCCCGCGGGTATGCGTTCACATTCCCGATTACGAAGCGGCCGGCCAAAGCCTGACCAACGCCTGATCAGCCTGCGACCGTTACGCTCGTTGTCCCGGCCCCGGAGACCGTTCGCATGACCACCGCTGAGACCACCTATGAACCGACGGCGGGGAACCAGACGGATCCGTTGACCGCCTCAGTCAGGCTCTATGAGTACAGCCGAGCGGCCAACCCGGTCGCTGCGGGAATCTCGCCGTCGGTGCCATTGCGGGAGTTCCCGGCCTCGCTCCATCGATCGTTCAACGAGACGGGGATCATCCCGCTCGACGTGTCAGACATCCTTGGTATTGCTGGCCCAGCCACGAGCCCTGCGCTGAGCGCGTCGTTTGTTCGAGTGCTGGCCGGGACGTCGCTCCGCACTCACCCAGTGGCTACCTCGGAGTTGTTCTTCGTGCTCGTTGGGTCCGGCAGCACGGTCTTTGATGGCGGGTCCGTCGCCTGGGGTCGCGGTGACGTGTTCGTCCTACCTGCTGGCCTTGCCGCCACCCACTCGGCGATCGATGCGGCCACCTTTTACCGGGTTACCGACGAACCACTCCTCCGACACCTCGGCGTTGCGCCCACCGAGCCGCGCTTCCCGCCAACCCATTTCAGCGGCACGGAACTGCGGGCCGAATTGGGCCGGATCGAGGCATCACCCCACGCACTCGATCGAAACCGCTTGAGCGTGCTGATGGCCACGGTCGAACAGACCCGGACGCTCACCATCACCAACGTGTTGTGGGCCATGTATGGGGTGGTGCCTCCGGGCGCTGTCCAGAAGCCGCACCGCCATCAGTCCGTGGCGCTGGACCTCATCATCAGCGCACCAGAAGGTTGCTACACGTTGGTCGGTCGCAAGCTCACCAAGGGCGGTGAGATCTTTGCTCCCATAAGGGTCGACTGGGAGGCCGGTGGGGCCTTCATTACCCCGCCGGGGATGTGGCATGCCCACTACAACGAGTCGACTATCCCGGCGTACTTGCTCCCGGTACAAGACGCGGGACTCCAGACCCACCTGACCTCGCTCGATATCCGCTTCAGCTGAATGGAGGCCATTGCCACGGCTGGAGCGTTGGCCGCACGGCTGACCCAGTTCACGATCGACACGCTGGAGGCGGCCAAGCGCAGCCACCTGCCGGGGTGGCGAATCCCCCGAACCTTTGCCGGGCATCTCGTCGGAGCCGACGTGCGGGCCGATATTTGCTTCACGATTCATCACCTTGCCCAGGCCGGGGTGACCGACATTGGCGGCGAGCCCGTGGACACCATCCTGAGCCGCCTCTTGGCCGAGGTCGACGGCCCGTCGACCCACACGTTCTTCTCTTACCGGATTGCCGAGACCCTCCTGCGGCTCGGACCGTTGGCTGGCAACCCTCTGCTAGCTGGATTCACTGCGGCTCAGGTGGAGCAGGTGGCGAGTGCGGTCGACAGCTCTGACTGGTTAGAGCTGCTGGATGCCAAGGTGTTGCCCCGCAACTACGCCGGGGTGCTCGCACGATGCGAGCTGGGCCGAGTTCAGCTCGGCTTGGTCACCGATACGGCCCGACTGGACGATTTGGTGGCCCGAGTGGGCCGCGTGCTCGGTGGTAATCCCAAGCGGGCGCTCGACGATTCGAATGACCGCATCGGGCGCTACGACATCTATACCGCCGACGTCTGGCTGTTCACCGAGCCGCTCGCCGGCCGCATCGGGCCCGTGTGGGACGACGGCATCGGTAAGGCGTTGGACCTGGTGCTTGCGGTTGGTTCTCGAGACGGCTCGGCCGTGGCCTGGGGGCGCTCCACCGGTCACCTGGCCGCGGCGCTCACCCTCGAACTCGGTGCCTTTGCGTTGGCAGAGGGCCGGGCCGATGGTCACGAGGGCGTCTGGCTGCGGCGGGCGGCCGATGCCGCCGAGACGCTGATGGAGGGGTTCGATTCGGACGGGGTTACGACGGCCCACTCCTATCGCTCGCAGGATTCGTACCGGGGTCCCGAACGGCGACTCCAACTCACCTTCGACCTGCTCGGCAAGATCGCTTGGGCGGCTGGTGCGCTGGCCAACGTTGCCCCCGGCCTGGCGCCGGCCCCGTCGGCCGAGGCTTACCCGAACGCCGATCAGTGGATCGGCTTTGAGGACGACCGGCCAGCAGGGGTGTGGGCCCACCGCAGCCCCGGTGCAGATTTCGTCATACCTTTCGTGGGCACGACTCGCAGCCATTACCTGCCAGCGCCGTTTCAGCCGGGCACGTTTGAGGTGCCAGTCGACCGAGACCTGCCCACCTGGACGCCCCTCGTGGTCCACGGCCTCAAGCGTTACACGGCTGGCGGGCTGCCCGCTTCGCTCGAGCATGAGCCAGGGCAGGTGACCGCCCGCTGGGACGGTTTCCCCGTCTCTGGCCGTGGTCTCGACGGCGACGACCCGGGTCCGGCCCTCAACGCCACGCGTACGACGGAACTGTCCGTGGAAGGTCGCACGCTCGTCTTGCGTGACCACCTGACCTTCGAGCGGCCACCCAAGGCGGTGAGCCTGGCGATCGCAGAGACCGCAGCGCGGCCGTTGCGGGTCGAATGGCAGACCGAGCACGAACACCACTCTGCGGTGGTTGATGTGCAGGGCCTCTCGGAATGGCGAAGCTCGTGGTCTGAGCTTCGGGCCGTCCACCAACTCGACCTCACCCCGGGAACTGAGTTGCGTTATTCGGCTCGGGTCACGCCAGTGCTACGGGTGGGGTCCACCGCCCACGGCCACCACTATGACCGGGCGTTGTATCGCCCGATGGGGGATCTTGGGGTGGTGAGTCGGCGCCCGCCGATTGGTTGGGAAGCTCAGCTCACCGACCGTTTTGGCGACGTGGATCTCTTCCACCTCCACTGGCCGGAATGGCTGGCCTTCGATGACCTGGCCTTGCACCGGGCCATGATCGCCGAACTGGCCGACCACCATCTGCCGATCGTATGGACCGCCCACAACCTCACGCCGCACGAAAAGCGGGCGGGGACCTATGACCCGATCTACGCGGCGTGGGCGGAGGCAACCGACGCGGTGATTCATCACAGCACTTGGGGCGAACAGGTCATGCGAGCGCGCTATGCCTTTGGGCCGGACACCCGTCACGAAGTCATCCCCCACGGGCATTTTGGCCGCATGTGGTCTGAGGCGGGCCTGCCAGGCCGGGCCGAGGCAGAGCAGCGGCTGGGCCTGAAGCCGACCCCAACCGGTGGTCTCCGGATTGGCATCGTGGGCGCGCCCCGCGTCGAGAAAATGGTGCAGGCCGTGCTGGATGGGGTGGCCGCCGCAACGCGGCAAGACATTGAGTTGGTGTGCTGGTCTCTCGGCCGGGGCGAGATCGTGCCCAACGATCCCCGCATTTCGATCGCCGAGCCGTACGCCCTGGCGGACCGGTCCGTGTACGCGACGCGCTTAGCCGCCTGCGATGTGTTGGCCTTGGTGTTCGACCCCGACGGAGAGATGCTGGCAACGGGAACCGCTGCCGATGCCCTAGGCCTTGGTCTGCCTGCGCTTCGTTCCGAATGGGGGTACCTGGTCGAGCATCTCGGCGATGCCGGTCTCGCGGTTGGCCACAGCGCAGAGTCGATCGCCGCCGCACTCGACGGGCTTACGCCGGAGCGCGTTGCCGAGGCCACCCTGGCCGCGGGGGCTCGCAAGGTATCGCTCGATTGGTTGCTCATTGCGACGCAGACCGCAGCCCTGTTTGAGCGGATTGTGCTGCGCCGGTGAGGGCCTCGAGCGACAAGAGGTTGAGGCGGGCGCCTGAAGTGACGAGATTGGCCATGGGCCATGCCAGGTCTCGAAGTGAGATGAGGCAGTCGGCCGCGCTGGCGACGCGGCTGGCCTACGTTCCCCTTGTATGGAACGCCACTTCGCCACGGTGTGGGAATCAGTCGCCGATGTGGTGGGTGATCAGGTGGCCATTGTGCAGGGCGACCTGCGTCGCACCTGGCAGGACTTCGAGGACCGGGCCGCCCGGCTGGCCGCTGCATTCACCGATGCAGGCCTGGAGCCGGGGGCAACGGTGGCGGAATACCTCTTCAACTCGCCTGAGTACTTGGAGACGTATTTTGGGGCGCTGAAGATGCGGGCCGTTCCGGTCAATGTGAACTACCGCTACCTGGACGAAGAACTGCTGTACCTGCTCGACAACTCGGACTCGCAGGTTCTGGTGTTCCATTCGAGCCTGGCCGATCGTGTGACTCGTGTGCGTGAGCGGGCCACCAAGGTGCGGTTGTGGGTGCAGGTGACCGACGACGAGTCGGCGCTGGTGGAGGGTGCGATTGGCTACGAAACGCTCCTTGCCGCGCACGAGCCAGCACCGCGGATCGAACGCAGTCCGCAGGACATCACCATGACCTACACCGGCGGCACGACTGGCATGCCCAAGGGTGTGATGTCGCCGATCGGTCCTGGGGTCGATGGCGTGCTCACCGCGTCGCCGCCGATCGTGGGCGAGGCGCCGGTGACCGACCCGGCGGCGGTTGCACCGCTGGCCGCACGGTTTGTGGCGGAGGGCCGGCGCATGGTCGGGCTGCCTGCCTGCCCACTTATGCATGCCACCGGGCTCACCATCGGCGCCTTGCCGTCGCTCACCTTTGGCGGGACCATCGTGCTGCTGGCCGGCCGCGGCCTTGATGTCGACGAGGTGTGGGACGCGGTGGAGCAAGAACGGGTGCTCAGTCTCACGGTGGTGGGCGATGCGTTCAGTCGCCCTCTGCTCCGGGGTCTGGACCAGGATCGAGCGAGCGGTCGGGAGCGTGACCTGACCTCGCTCCTTGTGATCTTGTCGTCGGGCGCCATGTTCTCCACGGAGATCAAGGCTGGGCTGCACGATCACATCCCGGGCGGGCTGATTCTCGATTTCATTGCTGCCACTGAGGGCACCATGGGCATCTCGTATTCGTCCAAGGATCGCCCGGCGGAGACCGGCCACTTCACGCCGAGCCCGGGCGTCAAGGTCTTCACTGCGACCGACACCGAGGTTGCCCCGGGATCCGGCGAGAGCGGTGTGGTCGGGGTGGCGGGCCCCACCGCGGTTGGCTACTTCAAGGACGCGGCTAAGTCAGAGGCCACGTTCCGGGTGATCGATGGGGTGCGCTATTCGTTCCCGGGAGATTGGGCCACGGTCGCTGCCGACGGGTCCCTCACGTTGTTGGGCCGGGGATCGCAGTGCATCAACACGGGCGGCGAAAAGGTGTTTCCCGAGGAGGTTGAGGAAGCGATCAAACGTCATCCGGCGGTGGAGGACAGCCTCGTGTTTGGCGTGGCGGACGAGCGCTTTGGTCAACGAGTGGTCGCGGTGGTGTCGGCGGCGGACTCCGCGTCGGCCACGGCGCTTGATGGTGGTGCCGTTGTGGAGTCGTTGCGCGCGCAACTCTCGTCCTACAAGCTCCCGCGAGAGATCGTGGTCGTTGCGACCGTGCCCCGCGCCCCCAACGGTAAGGCGGACTACTCGGCGGCCAAACGCCTCTTCACCGAGGCGACCAGCTAGCGGTGGCCATGACCGCTTAGCGTGAGATTTTGCTGATGAGCACCACTGTGTGTAGTGTGAGGTGGCTTCGTTGTTGGAGTACGTGGCAACGCAGGTAACACATCTGGAGGGAACCAGTCATGCGAAAATTGCGCCATTTAGGATCACTGCTACTCGTACTCGGTGGGCTATCGCTCGGGGCCGCCACGCTGGCCACCCCGGCCTCAGCCACCGCACCGGTGTACAACGCATCGCTCAAGGCCGTGCACGTTGGCTCGACCAATCCGGGCTTCACCACTGGCGATTGCCCCAGTGAGGGTTGGGGATGGCACTTCGTCCTTCCCGGTAACACCTCGAACTTTGTGTTCGTGAAGGCAACGTTCCAGAACGAAGGTGTTGTCACGGCCTTCGTCTCGTCGCCGACCGCCAAGCACGCCTACGTGTTCACCTCGGGTCCGGACACCCTGCTGGGCGCCGTTGCCCAGGTCACCGGAACGGACGATGAATTCGTCCTGAGCCACGTGTGCACCGGCCCAGCCGTGACGACTACTACGGCACCGCAGACGTCGACGACTGAGGCCGTGACGACTACTACGGCACCGCAGACGTCGACGACTGAGGCTGAGACGACTACTACGGCACCGCAGACGTCGACGACTGAGGCTGAGACGACTACTACTGAGGCTGAGACGACGACGACTGAGGCTGAGACGACTACTACTGAGGCTGCGACGACGACGACTGAGGCTGAGACGACTACTACTGAGGGTCCAGAGGTGCTGGGGACATCGACGATCGCCGAGACGAGCTCGACCACGGAGCCAGCCGTGGTGCTCAGCGAATCCACCAAAGTACCGGCCACGACCACCACCACTACTCCGGTAGTGGCGGCGAACCGGTCACTGCCTAGGACAGGTTCCAGCAGCAAGACCCTGGCCACAACCGGTATGGCGTTGGTGCTCTTCGGCGGGGTGCTGCTGCTTCGCAGCCGTCGCCTCGGCCAGGCCTGAGCCTTACCTGACTTCCTAACGACCTGACGAGACCCGTTCGCCCCGCTCAGCTGGGGGCGGACGGGTCTTGGTCGTTCTCGGCTGAAACCACTTCAAAGCGAGAGGGGAAGCGGGGTAGCTTCGCCCTATGACTGAAGTTCCCGGGACCCCTGTCGACCTGAAGCCTCGTAGCCGCGACGTCACCGATGGCCCCAAGGCGGCGGCGTCCCGGGCGATGCTGCGCGCCGTGGGAATGGGCGAGGGCGACTGGGTCAAGCCGCAGATCGGCATTGCCTCGGCGTGGAACGAGATCACGCCATGCAACATGACCCTTCGCAAGCTGGCCCAACACGCCAAGGTCGGCGTGCGGGCGGCCGGCGGCTTCCCGATGGAGTTCGGCACCATCACCGTGAGCGACGGCATCTCGATGGGCCACGAGGGCATGCGCGCTTCGCTGGTGAGCCGCGAGGTGATCACCGACTCGGTGGAGACAGTGGTCTTCGCTGAACGGCTCGATGGCTTTGTGGGCTTGGCTGGTTGCGACAAGAGCGTGCCGGCCATGCTCATGGCTGCAGCCCGCCTCGATCTGCCCAGCGTGCTCGTCTACAACGGCTCGACCATGCCGGGCGAGCACCACGGCCAGGCCACCGATATCACAACTGTGTTTGAAGCGGTTGGCGCCCATGCCGTTGGTTCTATGTCCGGCGAGGAGCTCCTGCAGATCGAGCGCACGGCGTGTCCGGGGGAGGGCGCTTGTGGTGGCATGTTCACCGCCAACACCATGAGCAGCATCGGGGAGGCGCTCGGGATGTCGATCCTCGGGTCGGCGTCGCCGCCCGCTATCGATAGCCGCCGCGAGCAAGACGCACAACGAGCGGGTGAGGCGGTGGTCAACATGCTTCGGCTCGGGATCACCCCACGCTCGATCATGACCAAGCAGGCGTTCGAAAACGCCATCGCGGTCACGTCGGCACTCGGCGGGTCTACCAATTCGGTGCTCCATCTGTTGGCCATTGCCAATGAGGCCGAGGTCGATCTCGACCTCGAGGATTTCAACCGAATCGCCGCCAAGGTTCCTCATGTGGCCGATATGAAGCCAGGCGGAAAGTTCCACATGATCGACCTCGATCGCATTGGTGGTGTGCCAGTGGTGCTGAAGGAGTTGCTCGACGCGGGTCTGCTCCACGGCGACGTGATGACCGTGACCGGCAGGACCATGGCCGAGAACTTGACCGAAATGGACCCGCCGCGCCCCGATGGGGTTGTGGTCCACACCCTGGACCAACCTATTCATGCCGAGGGTGGGATCAATATTCTTTCGGGTTCGCTGGCACCAAAGGGGTCTGTGGTCAAGGTCGCGGGCCTGAGCGAGGAACAGATGCGTTTCGAGGGTGGCGCCCGCGTGTTCGATGGCGAAGATGCAGCGATGGAGGCCATCCTCACGGGCTCCATCCAGCCCGGCACCGTGCTGGTCATCCGCTACGAAGGCCCGAAGGGCGGTCCCGGAATGCGCGAGATGTTGGCCATCACCGGTGCCATGAAGGGCGCCGGTCGCGGTGCCGACTGTGCGCTCATCACCGACGGTCGGTTCAGCGGTGGGACATGGGGTTTTTGCATCGGTCACGTTGCCCCGGAAGCAACCGATGGCGGGCCAATTGCGTTCGTTCGAGATGGCGACATGATCCTGATCGACGTCCGAGCGCTGCGGCTGGACCTCTTGGTCGATGAGGCGGAGTTGGCCCGCCGCCGTGACGGTTGGGTTCCGCTTCCCCCCCGCTACACCCGTGGTGTGCTGGCCAAATTCGCCAAATTAGTCCAGGGCGCTGAGACCGGTGCCATCACCAATCCGCGGTAACTGAGTTCGGGCGTCATCCACCTTGGGCTGTGGCTCCGAACAAGGGGCATGGCAGGCCTCGGAGCACCCGAACTCATCATCGTCCTCGTAATCGTCCTCGTGATCTTTGGGGGCGCCAAGCTTCCCAAGCTCGCTCGGTCGCTCGGCGACGCCCAGCGCGAATTCAAGAAAGGCAGCGACGGCTCGACCGCCGCTGACCCGGTGGTCGAGGTCCCCGTCGACCACAAGTAGCCCCCCACACCCTCAGAAACAACGGAACGCGATGGTGGGCCGGGCCATCAGATGGAAACAATTTGCACGGTATGTGTAGCTTCTTAGGGCTATGACGAACACGATCGATATCTCCACCGATGCTGTCCATTCCGGCGATGGGCCGGTCGACGAAGTGAGGACCTGGCTCGAGCAGAACTGGGATCCGGATCTCACGATCGCGGCTTGGTGGGAACGCCTTGGGCTGGCCGGCTGGGCCGCGCCGACCTTGCCGACCAACGCCTACGGGCACGGGGTGGCCCGGAGTATCGGTGTGCAGATCCAGCAGGAGATAGCGGCGTTCGGCGCCCTTGGTGCGCCCAGCGGCCTCGGCTTGTTGCTGGCGGCGCCCACCATCGCCGACCACGGAACGCAGGGACAGATCGACTCCTACGTGCGGGACATCGTGACCGGTCAGCGGGCGTGGTGTCAGCTCTTCAGCGAGCCGGGCGCGGGCTCAGACCTGGCCGGGCTCACTACCCGTGCGGTGCAGGATGGCGACGAGTGGATCGTGGACGGGCAGAAGGTGTGGACGTCGCTCGGCCAGACCGCAGACCTCGGCATGCTCATCGCCCGTACTTCACCGGATGCGCCCAAGCATCAGGGCATCTCATACTTCGCGATCGACATGCATCAGCCCGGGGTTGAGGTTCGTCCGCTCCGGGAAATGACCGGTCACGCCATGTTCAACGAGACGTTTCTCACTGAGGCTCGGGTGCCCGACGCGGCCATCATCGGTGATCGAAACAACGGTTGGGCCGTGGCCAACTCGACGCTCGCCCACGAGCGGTCCGGGCTGGGTGCCGGTGGTGGGAGTGGTGGCACGGGCGCCGTCACGCCGGGCACGATCGCTGGTCAGCTTGGGCTGCGCGCCGGAGACTTTGCCCCGAAGGCCCGTCCCGATTCGGGAGCCAAGGGTTCGGCCAAGAAGCGGACCAGCGGCGGCGCTGCTGCCCTGCAACTGGGGATGGCCAAGGGCAACGGCACCAATGCCGATCCCGTCATTCGCCAGGGTCTGGCCCACCTCCACACCCTGGGCGAGATTGGTCGCTACAACAACGAGCGGCTCAAGGCCACCCGGGCTGCCGGTGGAGACATCCTCGGTATGGGCAACATCTCCAAGCTCGCCATGAGCAACATCGTGCGCCTCCAGCGCGATCTCGGCTTGGCCATCGTCGGCCCCCTCGGGATGCTCCACGCGTACGAGCCGGAGGCCCAGAAGGTGCTGAACGAAGCAACCGGCAACCCGTTCCTGAACGCCGTCACCACCACCGCGTTGTACGCGCAGGCACCCCCGATTTACGGCGGCACCGATCAGATCCAGCGCAACATC
>JANXNS010000196.1 GCA_025353965.1 Aquihabitans sp. | reverse complement strand
CCCAGGACATGATCATCGGCGCCTACTACCTCACCGAATTGGTGGAAGGGGCCAAGGGCGAAGGCCGCGTGTTCCGCCACCTGTTCGAGGTGGAACGGGCCTACGAAAACAAGGACCTGGCGCTTCACGCCCGGATCCAGTTCCGTGGCGATGGTCGCGATGGTCGCAACGCAACCATCGAGACCACCGCTGGGCGCATCTTCTTCAACCGGACGCTGCCGGACTCCTTTGAGTTCATCAACGCCCGCATCGACAAGAAGCTCATGGGTACCATCACGGATCGCCTGGCCAACGACGAAGCCAAGGGTGTGGTGGCCAACAGCCTCGACGCCATCAAGAACTTGTGCTTCCGGTTCGCGGCCCAGTCCGGCATCACCATCTCGATCGAGGACGTGAAAACGCCGCCCGAGAAAGCCGGGATCATGGAGGCCCACGAGCTTCAGGCTCAGAAGGTCGAAGATCAGTTCCGTCGGGGCATCATCACCGACGGTGAGCGTCGCCAGAAAGAGGTCGAAATCTGGACCGATGCCACCGATCAGGTGCGTACGGCCATGGAGAAGAACCTCAAAGCCCAGCAGTTCAACCCCATCGACATGATGGTGGGCTCCGGCGCTCGCGGAAACATGATGCAGGTTCGTCAGATCGCCGGAATGCGTGGCCTCGTGGCCAACCCTCGTGGCGACATGATCCCCCGCCCCATCAAGTCCAACTTCCGTGAGGGGTTGGAGATGCTGGAGTACTTCATTGCTACGCCTGGGGCCCGCAAGGGTCTGGTGGATACGGCGCTGCGGACCGCCGACTCTGGCTACCTCACCCGCCGTTTGGTGGATGTGGCTCAGGAACTGATCATCAACGACGAAAATCCCTTCGCCAAGGCGGAGGCCACCGGGTCTCCTCTCCGTGGCATCTGGATCGAAGACGTGTGCGCCGACACGGCCAACAAGCGCTCGTACATTGAGACCACGCTCTACAGCCGCACGATCGCCAACGATGTCACCTGCGGCGATGGCACCGTGTTCCCCCGGGGCACTGTGGTTGATCAAGACATCATGGAGAAGCTCCGTGACGATCCCGAGGTCACCCGGGTGCGGGTACTCTCGCCGCTCACCGATGATTCGGCGGCGGGTATTTCGGGAGCCAGCTACGGCATGTCGCTGGCCACGGGCAAGGCCATCGAGGTCGGCGAAGCGGTTGGCGTTATTGCCGCCCAGTCGATCGGCGAGCCTGGCACCCAGCTCACCATGCGTACCTTCCACACCGGCGGTATCGCCGGCTCCGATATTGCCGGCGGTCTCCCTCGGGTGGTCGAGCTCTTCGAAGCTCGCTCCCCCAAGGGCAAGGCCACCCTGGCTCGCACCTCTGGTGTGGTCCGGATCGGTGAAGACGAAGGCAAGGGCCGGGTCATCACCATCGTCGGCGACGATGGCACCGAAGACACCTACACCGTGCCCGCCCTGGCCCGCCTCGAGGTCGAGGATGGCGCCGAGGCAGAAGCTGGTGACGCGTTGGTAGAAGGGCCTCGTGACCCCAAGGAACTCCTGGAGATCCGTGGTGTCCGTGAGACCCAGACCTACCTCGTGGAGCAGGTCCAGAAGGTGTACCGCGAGCAAGGTGTGTCCATCCACAACAAGCACATTGAGCTCATCGTTCGTCAGATGACGCGCCGGGTCACGGTCCTCGAGACCAATGACTCGGACTTCCTCCCGGGCGAGCGCGTAGACCAGAAGGCCTTCGCCGACACCAACAAGTTGTTGGTCGAGGAGGGCAAGCGCCCGGCAGAAGGTCGGGTGGAGCTCATGGGCATCACCAAGGCCTCGCTGGCCACGGATTCGTGGCTGTCGGCGGCCTCCTTCCAGGAGACCACCCGGGTGCTGACTGAAGCGGCCATCGACTCCAAGTCGGATTCGCTGGTCGGCCTCAAGGAAAACATCATCATCGGCAAGCTGATCCCGGCCGGTACCGGCATGCACCAGTACCGCGATATCGAGACCAACGCCCCCGATTACCAGCCCATGGCCTTCTACTCCTCTGACGGCGAACAGCTCGAAGACTCAGAGTGGCTCGCCAGTGTGGGTAGTGGTGCCGGCGCGGAGGTCATAGACCTCCCCACGGCCCCTCCCGCCAAGTAGCAGGTAGCGATAGCCGTAACTGGCTTGTAAGAACGATGAGGGGCGCCTCCGGGCGCCCCTCATCGCGGTTTCAAAGTAACGAAATGAGTGGTTCTCTTTCCCCGTTTGCTCGGGGGGTCGGGCCGCTCCTAGCATGTCCCTTCGGCTCAACGACGGATTGTCGTGTTCCAGGCCGGTCTATCGAAGCAGTCGAGAGGTTCGTTCGTGCCCACCATCCAGCAGCTGGTCCGCAAGGGCCGCCAGGACAAGCCCACTAAGGGCAAGACCCCGGCTCTTAAGGGCGCACCCCAGCGCCGCGGTGTCTGCACCCGGGTGTACACCAACACCCCCAAGAAGCCGAACTCCGCCCTCCGAAAGGTTGCCCGCGTGCGCCTCTCGAGTGGCGTTGAGGTCACCGCCTACATCCCCGGAGAAGGTCACAACCTTCAGGAACACTCCATCGTGCTGGTGCGTGGTGGGCGTGTAAAGGACCTTCCGGGTGTCCGTTACAAGATCATCCGCGGCACCCTGGACACCTCCGGGGTAAAGGACCGCAAGCAGGCCCGCAGCCGCTACGGCGCGAAGAAGGAAGGCTGACATGCCCCGCAAGGGTCCAGCACCCCGCCGCGAACTCATGCCTGACCCGATTTACCGGTCGGTCGTAGTTACGCAGGTCGTAAACAAGGTTCTGCAGCGTGGTAAGCGCTCTACCGCTGAGCGCATTGTCTACGGCGCCCTGGAAATCGTGGCCGCCAAAACCGGCACGGACGATCCCGTCGCCACGCTCAAGCGGGCCGTAGAAAACGTCAAACCGCAGCTTGAGGTCCGCAGCCGCCGGGTTGGTGGCGCTACCTACCAGGTGCCGGTCGAGGTAAAGCCCCGTCGGGCCAATACCCTGGCCATCCGTTGGCTGGTGGGGTACTCCCGTCAGCGACGTGAGAAGACCATGGCCGAGCGCCTGGCCAACGAGATCCTCGATGCGAGCAACAGCATCGGCGCCTCGGCCAAGCGACGTGAGGATCTGCACAAGATGGCCGAATCCAACAAGGCCTTCGCCCACTACCGCTGGTAGCGGGTCCGCACAACTGAACTTCCGGTCTCCGATTTCGGAGTCCGATTGCCCGACCGGGGCCGCGATTCTGCGGTACCCGGTCGTGGCATGTATCCGCACACTTCCAACGACACCGAACAGAGAAGACGCAGATGGCGAACACCATCCCTCTTGATCGCTACCGCAACATCGGCATCATGGCCCATATCGACGCGGGCAAGACCACCACGACCGAGCGGATCCTCTACTACACCGGTAAGACGTACAAGATCGGTGAAGTGCATGAGGGCGGCGCCGTCATGGACCACATGATCCAAGAGCAAGAGCGCGGCATCACCATTACCTCGGCTGCCACCACGACCTTCTGGAACGACCACCGGATCAACATCATCGACACGCCGGGCCACGTGGACTTCACGGTGGAAGTCGAGCGTTCGCTCCGCGTGCTCGATGGTGCCGTCGCCGTATTCGATGGCGTCGCTGGCGTAGAGCCCC
>JANXNS010000162.1 GCA_025353965.1 Aquihabitans sp. | reverse complement strand
CACGGCCGGTGCCCCCCTCGACCGGTTCGATGGTGATGGACGACGCCTCGCCAACACCGTTGGCCACCAGGGGCCGGATGACAAGCGCAACAGCAAACGGCACCGGGGTGGCGTTCTCGATCTCGGCCACTACCCACTCGTCGCCTACGGCTCGGCGGGAGCGGATGCCGTAGGTCCGATGGATGGCGTCGCCGCCAGGTATGCGGACCAAGGTCTCCACCACGGGAGCCTCGTCCAGCAGTTGTTGGCGCACGGCGGCTTCCCGGGCTGGCAGATGCCAGCGGTCGTCGCCGCCGATCCACCAGTCCAGGCTCCAGCCCTCCCCCACAACAAGCCCGGCTGGGTCTACGGCCGTAGCGGTAGGCGATGCAACAGTCCCCACCAACGTCCAGGCCGCTACTCCCCCACCGGTGAGTCCTCGCGGCAGAATCCAACCCTCGGCTTGAAGCGCATCGGCCAACTCCGACGGCGGCTGAGAAGGGTCCGTCTCGCCACTGGTTGAGGCGGTGCTGGAGTGGGGGTTCGGGGATCGACGACGAAACATGTTGGGTCGGGTCTACCGGGCCGGGCTGATTCCGTCCATCTCGCGCCCGGTACCCCGTTTCAACAGACCGGCGTAGGCCTCGGCCGCGCTGCGGCCGCCGTGACATACGCCGTAGACCTCCGACGCAATCGGCATGTCGATCCCCAGGTCGTCGGCCAACTCCATGACCACCTTTGAGGTCTTCACCCCCTCTGCGACCATGTTCATGGCGGCAATGATCTCGTCGATCGTCTCGCCCTTGCCAAGACGCTCACCCACATGACGGTTACGGCTCTGGGTGCTGATACAGGTGGCCACCAGATCTCCCATACCGGCCAGGCCGGAAAAGGTGAGGGGCTGGCCGCCAAGGGCTACGCCCATACGGGTCACTTCGGACAGGCCCCGGGTGATCACCGCGGCTCGCGTATTATCTCCCGCGCCCAGCCCATCGGCCATACCGGAGGCGATGGCAATGACGTTCTTGAGCACCCCACCCATCTCGCAGCCGATGATGTCTTCGTTGATGTAGACGCGAAAGAGATCTGCCTGGAAGATTTTCTGGATGGCCTTGGCCACGTTCTCGTCGTCCATGGCGATCACGCTGGCGGCAGCATGACCAGCCAGAATTTCTTTGGCCAGGTTGGGTCCAGTGAGGATGCCTACCGGGTGACCGGGCAGCACTTCCTCGATGATTTGGCTCATGCGGAGCCGGGTGTCGAGTTCCAGCCCCTTCGACAACGAAACCACGGGCACCCACGGCCGCAGGTACGGCTTCACGGCCTCCAGCGCGGACCGGAACCCCGACGATGGAACGCCCATCACCAACAAGTCCGCCTCGGTGACCGCCCGCTCCAGATCCGCCGTTGCCCGCAGTTGCGATGGCAGACGGTACCCCGCCAGGTAGTCGCCGTTCTCGTGTTCTTGATCGATTTGCTCGGCCAGCGTTGCCCGCCGCGACCACAACTGGGTTGGGGCATTGTGCGAAGCGAGGGCGGCGACCGTGGTTCCCCACGAGCCGGCGCCGATAACGGAGACCCGGATGTCCATGGCCGGTCACGCTAGAGGGTGCCCCCTAACGGTGCGCCGCCCAGACCGAAGCACCGAGCCGCTACCTGGTGACGGCGGCCGCGCTCGTCGGGGGCGCCCGATAGCGTGACCAGTGTGCGTGCCGCAGTGGTGATCCCGGTCAAGGGTTTCCACGCGGCCAAGCTCCGGTTGGCCCCTGCGCTCTCTCCCGGGGCCCGAGCCGTTTTGGCCCGGCAAATGGCCACCCGAGTCGTACGGGCCGCGGGCGAGTTGCCAGTGATCGTGGTGTGCGAGGACGAGGTGGTTCGCCAGTGGGCGTTGCAGGCTGGCGCCTCGGTGCACTGGACCCCCGGTCTGGGTCTGGACGGAGCGGTCACCGCCGGGGTGGAAGCGGCGGCGACGGCGGGCGCCGAGCGAGTGGTTGTGGCCCACGCCGACCTGCCGCTGGCCACTGGCCTTGGGCACGTGGTGGGCCAGCACGGCGTCCTGCTCGTGCCGGACCGCCACGGCGATGGAACCAACGTGCTCGCCATCCCGGCCGGTAGCGGCTTCAGATTCAGCTATGGCCCCGGCTCGTTCCTGCGCCACCAGGCCGAAGCCTCCCGACTGGGCCTCGTGGTCGACATCCGTGCCGATGTGGAGCTGGGCTGGGACGTGGACATTCCCGATGACCTGAACCTCCCCGGCGGCGCCGACCTGGCCGTCGGCCGTCACTGCTGAGGGACCGACCGATGCCATCGCTAGACCTTCCGATCCCGGCGCGCGCCCTGGCGGTCGGTGCCCATCCCGATGACATCGAATTTGGTGCCGGGGCCACCCTCGCCAAATGGGCGGCCGCGGGCTGCGAGGTGTCGTTCGTGGTCTGCACCGACGGGTCCAAGGGCACGTGGGATCGGTCGGCGGACCTGGCCGCGCTGGTGGCCACCCGCCAAGCAGAGGCCCGGGACGCAGCCGAGGCGCTCCACGCAGTGGGGGACGTGGTGTTTCTCGGCCAGGTGGACGGCGAGCTGGAAAACGACCGGGAGACGCGGTCCGAACTGGCCCGCTGGATTCGTGTCCTGAAGCCCGATGTACTGCTGGGCCATGATCCGTGGAAGCGCTACCGGCTCCACCCTGATCACCGTGCCGGTGGGTTCCTCACCTGCGATGCGCTGGTGGCCGCACGCGACCCGCATTTCTTTCCCGAGCACCAGCTGGCACCGCACCGTCCGGCCACGTTGCTCTTGTTCGAGGCCGACGAGCCCGACCACGCCGAAGTGGTTGAGCCCGAGCATGTCGACGCCAAGATCGCCGCGCTGGA
>JANXNS010000126.1 GCA_025353965.1 Aquihabitans sp. | reverse complement strand
GACGATGCCGCGCTGCGCGAACTCCCCGTCAGCCAGATTGAACCCAACCGCAACCAGCCCCGGGGCTATTTTGATGAGGAAGCCTTGGTTTCGCTTACGGCCTCCATCACTGAGTTGGGCGTCCTGCAGCCCGTGCTGGTGCGTCCGCTCGGCCAGGACCGGTATGAGCTCATTGCCGGCGAGCGTCGTTGGCGGGCGGCCAAGCGCGCTGGCCTGCCGGCGATCCCGGCGGTCGTCCGAAAGATCGATGACACCTCTTCTCTTGAGCAGGCCGTGGTGGAGAACCTGCACCGCGCCGACCTCAACCCGTTGGAGGAGGCAGGCGCCTACCAGCAGCTGATCGAAGACTTCAAGCTCTCGCACGACGATGTGGCGCGACGCGTGGGGCGTAGCCGCTCAGCGGTCTCCAACATGCTCCGGCTCTTCCAACTCCCGCCCGGCATTCAGAAGTTGGTAGCAGAGACGCAGCTTTCGGCGGGTCACGCTCGGGCGCTGCTTGGTACTCCAGACCGTGCCTTCCAGGAGGAACTCGCCCGCCGGGCCGTCAACGATCAACTGTCGGTACGAGATGTCGAGGAGGCTGTGCGTGTCCGCAATGGCGAATCCGCCGAGTCCGGGCCCGCACCTGAACCAGCGGCGGCGGCCGGGAAGCCAGCCGAAGATGGATCGATGGCAGCGGCCGCAGGACGGCGCCTACGCCCGCCTGGGCTGCTCGAACTGGAGGAACTCCTCTCAGATCGGCTCGACACCCGGGTCAAGGTTTCCATGGGGGCCAAGCGCGGCAAAGTCACCATTGAGTTTGCAACGCTCGAAGATCTTGAACGGATCTATCGGGCCATGACCACGCCACCGGTCGAGGACTGAGCAACCCTTCATCACAGGGTCGAGAGTAAGAGCCTGAGGCTGATCCACCGGTTTATCCACAGGATGTGGGAAAGGTTGTGGTCAACCCTGCGCTTGAAGCGCGAGGTGAGGTAGAGATTGGCGAGGGGCTAAGGGCCCCTATTGACAGTATGCCAATAGGGGTAGTGGAGAGGTGGGGCGCGAAACGGGGCCAGACCGGTGGTCTGGCCCCGAAATCGTGACGACGTAAGTTAGAGGTAGGGCTGTGCCTACAGGAACTCGTCCAGGCTCTGGAGGAGTCCGGCCTTGCCGGAGGCGCCCTGGAACCGGTGGGCCGGTTGGCCGTCCTTGAACACGATGAGCGTCGGAATGCTCATGATGTCGAACTGGCGAGCCAGATCCGGGTTTTCATCTACGTTGACCTTGGCGACGGTGATCTTGTCGCTGTTCTCGCCGGCAACCTCGTCGAGGATGGGGGCAAGCATCTTGCAGGGGCCACACCACTCAGCCCAGAAATCGACGACCACGGGCTTATCCGCGGTAGCAATTTCTTCGGCGAAGTTGGCCTGGTTCAGGGTGTTGATGGCATTGGCCATGGTGTCGTCTCCTTGGATGACTCAAGCAGTACAACCACGCGGGAGCCGCTGGGATTCCCGGCTGGCTGGGTCGGCTAACTGTGTACGTGTGCTTCGAGCCACCGCTCGGTATCTATGGCGGCTGAGCAGCCGGACCCGGCGGCCGTGATGGCCTGGCGGTAGGTGTGATCCTGGACATCGCCGCAGGCAAAGACGCCGGGAACGTTGGTTGCGGTGACCTGCTCGCCAACCCCGGTAATGAGGTAGCCACTATCCTCAAGGTCCAGCTGGCCGATGAAGAGGTCCGTGTTGGGCCGGTGGCCGATGGCCACGAACAGGCCGGTGATGGCCATGCTGGACAATTCACCAGTGATGGTGTCTCGAACGGTGATGCCTTCCAGTTTATTGGTGCCCTTGATCTCGGTCACCTCGCTGTTCCAAAGGAGCTCAATCTTTTCGTTGTTGAAGGCACGGTCCTGCATGATCTTGGAGGCACGAAGCTCGCCCCTCCGGTGGATCAGGGTGACCTTGTCGGCGAACTTGGTGAGGAAGGTCGCTTCCTCGATGGCGGAGTCCCCGCCGCCTACGACGGCGATGTTGTGGCCCCGGAAGAAGAACCCATCGCAGGTGGCACAGGTGGAGACGCCGTGTCCGATGAGCTTAAACTCATTGGGAAGGTTCAACATGAGCGACTTTGCTCCGGTGGAAACGATCACCGACTGGGCTAGGTAGGTCGGCTCAGCTGCATCGGGGTCGCCGACCCAGATTTTGAACGGGCGCTCCGAAAGATCAACGCGGGTGACCTTCTCAAGCTTGGCCTCTGCGCCGAACCGCACTGCCTGCTCACGGAACCGGGCCATGAGGTCTGGCCCCATGATTCCCTCGGGGAAGCCGGGGTAGTTTTCTACTTCGGTGGTGAGCATGAGCTGGCCACCGGGCTGGTCAGAGGTGGAGGACGGCTCGCCCTCCAAGATCAATGGTGCCAGGTTGGCTCGGGCGGAATAGATGGCGGCCGTAAGCCCGGCGGGCCCCGAACCAATGATGGCAACGTTGCGGATCTCAGACATGGTGACTCCGGTTATTGGGTAGGTGCGGGGGCGGTGGCCTTGCGCAGCAAATACGTCCCCGACCCGATCATGACTACGGCCAACACGGTGTAGAGCAGCCAAACCCCAACGGGCGAATAGTTGTTGTAGAACCGAACCATCAGGATCAACGCCAAGATGGCGGCGACCGTGCCCACAATGAGCACCAGCAAGCCATAAACCAAGGCCCGAGAAGCGGTGATAGCTGGCTTGGTGGTCTTGTCACGGACCTTGGCAATGGTCTCGACGATGGTGTCGGCCGCCTGGGCAGGCCAGTTCGCGGGGAGGACTCCGTTAGTGCTGGGTGGCCCGTTGGGACCGGCGGTGGGCGCTGCCATGGCTGGTCACCCTACCCGCGACCCGGCCCGGATATGCCAAGGCGGTGCCGTCAGCGCTGGAAGGTAAACACCTGAGCACAGGTGTCGACTGCGACCGCAGCCACCAAGGGCACCGGGGTACTGCCGGTGACCGAACTGGCCGGAAACTCGTAGACCAGGACGGGATCACGGGCCACGACCGCGTGCCCAACGTGCGCGGGAGCCGCCGTGATATCGAGAATGTTTTGGACTTGGGCCTGACAACGGTTGACTTGAAGATTGGTGACGGCGACAGCGTTCGCCGCGGGGCTTTCCGTAGGGAAGCGCTCCTTGAGCGAGACTCGAAGTGCGTCGCTGGTGGCGAATGCTCCGAGCTCAATGACTCCGCTGGCCTGTCGGCCGCCCAACGCACCAGGGATGGTGGTGGGCAGATCATGGGGGGCGGATGGCAGGCTTGCATCGTTCTCTAGGGCCGCGCTACTCGAAGATTTTTGGGTGGCGGCGGTGAGCGTGGCGCTTCCCGAGTTGGATCGGCCGGACCACACCAAGCCGAGGCCGATGGCCATACAGGCCAACACCACGGCGGCTATCAGCCAGCTGGGCGGGGTTTGGCGGCTGACGCGAGGTGGGAGCGACGACACCTCCCCTTGGGCGGGGGAGATGGCCGTCGCGATGAGGTGGTCCACCGTCTTCTGGTCAAGGGGGGTGACGGGGTCACTGCGCAGGCTGGCGAGGGCATCTCGTAAGGCGGTCAGCCGAGCTCGGGCACGAGGGTCCGCCTCCACGCGAGCGATCAGCCCTAGGCCAGCCTCCCCGTCCAGAACGGCAGAGAGGTCTTCGTCGGAGGGAGGTGGGAGTGGATCGTTCATGGTCTCGATGTGGGACGTTCCGAGGATCCGGTCTGGTTCCCGACAAGGTGGTCGGCCAGTTGGGCACGCCCTCGGGCGATACGCGAGCGCACGGTACCGGCCGGGATGTCCAGCACCTCCGCGATCTCGGCGTAGTCGAGCTGGCATAGGTCCCGAAGGACGACCACGGCTCGGAAATCTTCCGGAAGCTCGGCCAGGGCTGCGCTCACGTCGAGTCGGTTGGCCACCTGATCCGCCAGAGCGGGGCCGTGGTTGTCGGGGAGGTCCAGGGTGGTGCCCTCGAACTCGGGGAGCCCTACGAGCGGGCGCCGTCGACGCCGACGAAGCTCGTCCAGGCAGGAGTTGGTAGCTATCCGGTATGCCCAGGTGGAGAACTTGGCGCGCCCGTCGAACGTGGGGAGGCCCCTGACCACGGCAATCAGTGCCTCTTGGGTGGCATCGAGCGCGTCGGTGTCGTTTCCGGTGATGCGCCGGCAGACTGCGTAGACCTGGGCCTGGTGGTCCCGAAGAAGGTGTTCCAGCGCCGGCCGATCGCCAGCTTGGGCTGCCGCGACACGGGCCCCTTCCTCCGTGTACTGGGCTGGCGCGTCGGGCGAGGTCATGAGCCGCGCACGGCGATGCCACTCACCTGGGCGGCAAATCTTTGCTCCAACGGCACCAGGCGCGTGAACCAGATCAGAACCGCCGTGCCCCGGTGGCCCTTCAACGGCACTGTGACGGTGCCGCTGGGCACATCGGCGACCATGTTCACGGGTTGGCCCCAGCCCGGAAGGGTGGTGGGGACGCTCCCATCACTGACATAGAACCGGGCCGACCACCCGCCCGCCGGGGTGGCGACGGAAATTTGGTCTAGGTCCTTTGGGCCATCCACGGTGACCGCCAGCCCGACGCCACCTTTGTAGGCCTCAACGCCGGCACTTGAGTAGCGCTCGGTTCGCCAGGAGGTGGTGGGATCACCATCGGTGATCAGCTTGAGGCCCCCGTTGTTTTCGGTGCCAGCGCCGGTGGTGTCGAAGGGGTCGAACGCCGAGACGCCGGTGACGGCCAGTTTTGGGCTGGTCCCGGTGCCGGCAATGCCGGCCAACCCGGCGACAAGGCCAACGCCCATGGCCGCGATCAAGAGCCCGCCGACCATGGCCCATGGCCACCGCCGCCGGCGACTTGGAGCTTGCTCTGGCAGGGGCTGGTGGTGGGCCGGTGGGGCTGGTGGTGGGGCCAGGCTCGGCACTGCGGGATAATCGCCGCTGGTGGCGGCCACGGCAGCTTGGGCTACTGCGGGGGCCTGGGTGGGGTCGGCGCCGGCGGCCAGAAGTGCTCGCCGCATGGCCGCTGCGTCGGGGAATCGGTCGTCAGGCTGGCGAGCCATCGCCCGGGTGACGACCAGCTCGACGGCTACAGGAATCTGGGGTCGGAGTTGTCGTAGGGGCGTGGGGTCACGGTGGAGTCGGGCCAACGCGGTACCGGTGTCGGTGTCGGCCACAAATGGTGGAGTTCCCGCAAGGGCCTCGTAGAGCACCACGCCCAGTGCGTAGAGATCGGTTCGGCCGTCGATCGGGCCGCCTTCCACCTGCTCAGGGGCGAGGTACTTGGCCGTGCCCACCATGGACCCGTCGTTTGTGAGGTCGGCGCCCTCGGCGGCCTTGGCGATCCCGAAGTCCGCCACCAGGACGCGACCGTCGGCCGAAAGCAAGATGTTGGCCGGCTTCACATCGCGGTGCACGAGGCCACTGGCGTGGGCCG
Organism: Aquihabitans sp.; assembly: GCA_025353965.1. Classification (GTDB taxonomy): domain Bacteria; phylum Actinomycetota; class Acidimicrobiia; order Acidimicrobiales; family Iamiaceae; genus Aquihabitans. The sequence continues at coordinate 35,429 of JANXNS010000126.1, read as the reverse complement.
CGCCAAGGGCATCTGCCACTTGGGTACCGATGGCCAACACGGCGCTGAGTTGGAGCGGACCGTGTTGGTCGAGGTCCGCCCGCATGGTTGTGCCCGAGACGAGTTCCATGACGATGGCATTTACCCCGTCCTCGGCGAGCGTGTCGTACACGGAGACGATGGACGGATGAGCGAGCCGGGCAGCAGCTATGGCCTCGCCGCGAAAACGACGGACGAAGGATTCGTCTAGGGCCAGATGGGGATGGAGGATCTTTACCGCCACTCGCCGGGTGAGGACCTGGTCGGTTGCTTCCCAGACCTGCGCCATCCCACCAGACGCAATGGGGTGGTTCAGCCGGTACCGCCCGGCCAGGAGTTGCCCGGTGAGGTCACCGGTTGGAGATCCGGCACGAAGGCTCGACGGAGGGGCCACGACGGCACAAGGCTAGTGGTGGATAGCCCGCGAGCTACTTCCGCCCCGACTCAGCCCTGGTCGTGCCAGGCGAAGCCAAGGACGCCCGGGCCGCCGTGCGAACCGATGACGGGGCCAATCGTCCACATTTGGAGCTGATCACGGGAGTACCGGGGGGCCATGAGCTCCACCAGTTCCTCCACGTCTTGGGCATTGCCCGAGCACAACGCCAGTTCTTCAATCTGGGGCAACTCAAAGACTCGGTCCCGCAGCCAGATCAACGCCTTCCGCCGGGTGCGGACTTTGCCCGCTTCCAACACTGAGCCGGTGGAGATATCGATGATCGGCTTGATCGAAAGGACCGAACCGAGCATGGCTTGGGCACCGCCGATACGCCCGCCCTTCTTGAGATTGTCCAGGGTATTGAGGGCGCCATATACCTTCGACCGGGTGGTGAGCTCTTGGACTAGGGCAACGATCTGCTCGGCCGACTGCCCCTCCGCGGCTGCCTTGGCCGCATGAATGACCTTGAGGCCCTGGGTGGCCGTGATCGACTTGGAGTCCACCACATGCACCTCAGGCCCGTCGTCCGCCTCGCGGATGGCCCGGGCGGCATTTTCGGCCGATTGCATGGTGGCGGACAGTGCGTTGGACAGGGAGATCACCACGACAGGGTCGCCATCGGTGCTGGCGGCGCGGATGGCCTTCTCGAATGCGCCGGGAGACGGTGCAGCCGTCTCTGGCATGCCGCTAAAGGTCGACATCTTGGCGTAGAACGCATCTGGGGTGAGTTCGACCCCGTCGGTGAACTCCTCCGCGCCGAACCGGATGGTGAGCGGTACGACGCCCACGCCCAACTCGGCGGCGCGGGCCGGGGGAATGTCGGCGGCGCTATCGGTGATGATGTGAACGGGCATGGCTGGCTCCGTGGGGTGTGCGTTTGAGGCGGTCGGGTTACGACCCGCCAGGGCGGCGAACGGTTACAACCGCGTGACGCCCATGCCGACGGCTACGGGCCCAATTGCGGCCCCACCACAATGCCAGGAAGCCACCAGCGCCGATGGTGAGCAGGACGCCTACCCCCGACACTGCGGTTGATCGAACCCGGTACCGACTTTGCGCCAGAAGCCTCCCGTCCGGGGTGCGGACCGTGATGTTGAGGGGGGTATCGCCGGTAGCTCGAGTACGGACCGGTATCTCGACCATCGTCCGCTCACTGGCCAGGGTGGCCTCGATGGTGTCATTTGGGAAGGACAGCCGATCGGACGCCTCGAGGGTGATGACGACCTTGACGGGCTTCCCGAGGGTGGAGGTGATCGGGAGGGGGAACCGGGCATCCCGGGCGCCGAGCGTGACTCGATCTCGCGCTGGTGTGGTGATCCCAGCCAGGGTTGCCCCAAGCCGGGCCTGCTCGGCACGCAACAAGCTACGCCGGGTGGGCAGAGAAAGGTCCGCCGAGGCGGTTATGGCCAACGGGCGCTCGTAGGCCTGGATGTCTGCCGTGCCGTCGATGAGCATGGACGAGTAACTGGCCAACAGCCCGTGGGCTGTGCGGACGAGTTCCGGATAGGTGCCGAGGCCGGTCCGCTTCGGCGTCGCCAGACTGGCTGAGTTCGAGGCGGTTGGGAGGGCGTCGAAGAGCGAACCAACGGTGCTGGCCTGGAGGAAGGAGCCAGGTTGGGCCAAACCGCGGAAGAGGGTGTCTAGTTGCACGGGATCGACCGTTTGGGGGTCGATCTCCACCGTGATGGCGGATCCGGCGGGGTTCAGCGATGCTGATGCGGCCATTTGGCCCAGCAGTTGATGGGCGGACAGCACTGGATCGATGCTCGATCCCGTCGCCAGATTGAAGATTCCCATGGTGACCGCGTCGATGCCGCCCGCGGCCCCGGGGAGGGTGACGGGCAGTGAGGGCTGACCGCTCGACACCGCAGTGGTCGGCAGCACGAGGTGCGACACACCAACGGCACCGAGTGCCTCGACCGTGGCGGTATCGACCGGGTGATCGACGACCCAGGTGTCGCTGCGGGGTCGGGCCAGGACATCGTCCAGAACTCGTCGACCTAGCTGGGTCTGGCGAGTGAGTTCAACGGCCAGATCGTTGTCCACCAGAGACGCGGGATCGAGGTTGACGTAGGGCGCGTCCAGGAGTTGCCGGTCCTTGCGTCCGAGTTCTTTGGTGAGGGCAGCGAGGGTTCCTGAACTGGCCGAGTTGCCCCGCAGGCGGCTGGCGGTCTCGGGGGTGACGGCGAAGGTGGCCGGGAGTTTGGGCTGGGCCTCGAACTGGGCCAGCACTCGGTTGAGGGCCTTGGTGTAGATGGTGTCGAGCGGTTCGCCTGCAGCATCGGGTCCAATGGCGGGCGGCTGATGCACCGTGGTTATCAGGGCGACCTTGGCTCGGGTGATCGGCGCCGGGTCAGCGTCATCCGGCGAGGGCTGGCGGACGAGGTAAGTGACGAAGGAGGTGAGGAGGCCACCGTCTGCGTCCAGAAGGCGGATCTTGATGGGATACACGCCCGCCTCGCCGAGGGCGTACGGCCAGTTGGAGGCCGAGCCGACCGGCGCCCGGGTGCCGGAGGGATGCAACAAGATGGTGAAGCCTGTGGTTTGGCGCTGCGTGGTGTGGTCCGCCAAGGGAATGGGCTCGAAGGTGGCCTGGCTGTCGTCCAGGTTGTTCGACGCGCTGGCGAGCAGGTCCACCGCCGCTTGGATTGGCTTGTAAATATCGACGGCTACATCGCTGTTGGCGGGAGCTCCGGTGATTGCCAGTAGCACTTGGAACCGACCGTTGGCTGTCACCTCATTGGTCTGCGCCAGCAGGGTCATGGCCGCTCCGTTCGCATCCGGGCCATCCTGGGCTGACGCCGGTTGGACCGTCACCTCGGTGACCGTGAGGGTCAGGACGGTCAATGCGGCCGCAGCCAGAATTCGTCGGACCACGACTCCACCAGCCCTGCCGTTCATAGGTCGAGGGTGAGCACGGTCAGGCCCACGGGTTCGGGGACAAAGCCGCAGGCGACGTAAAGGAGGAATGCGCCGGTATTGGCTTCTTGGGTGTTGACCACGGCGTCCCGCACGCCAGCGGCGTGGAGCCAGCGAAGCGCATCAGTAACAAGGGACTGACCGATCCCGCACCGATGATGGTTTGGGTCCACCGCCAGTCGTTGGAGGTAGCCCCGGTCAGCGGCGCGCCCGGTGATCGCGTAGCCGGTGATGGCCCCGCGCCGACCAGTGGTGCTCACCTGAAAGCGACTGACGGGGGTGGCCCTCAAGGCCTCGCTGAGACCGCGGCGGTCCAGCGCCCAGAAGTGGTCGAAGGCCCGACCGTCAATGTCGAGCACGGGGCTTTGATCACGGCGGCGAGCCCGCCGGCAGCGAACTGGCAGTGCCCCCGGTAGACCGTTCATGTCATGACGAAGCAGATGGAGACGCTCATGTTCGGTGAACCCGTTGGCCAAGAACGGATCCAGTTCAGCCTGATGGAGGGCACTGGTAAGGACTTGGCCAATGCCGCGGGCCCGGAGTTGATCAATCTCAGCCAGGACGGCATCGGCACCCAGGACCGCTTGTTTCGGGGCAGGGCTCAAGACCGCGATCTGGGGGTTGCCGCGCCACGATGAGACCTGAAGGGCCCGGCGGTCCGAGCGTCGACGATCATCGATGGCCATGGCGACCGGCCTGGAGTGAGATGGGGACGGGCACGCGTTCTCGACACTACTGGCGGCAATGGGTGTTCTGATGGCGAGCCAGCCGATCGACCGAAAGCCTCCTAGCCTGGGTCCCTATGCCGGTGCTTTACGCCACCCACGAACGGTTCATGGACCACGACTCGGGCACGGGTCACCCGGAGCGCCCGGCCCGGCTTAAGGCGGTGGAGCGCGGGATCCACGCGGCGGGACTCCGAGATGCGTTGGTACGGGTTGTGCCGGTGGCCGCCAGCGCAGGCGACATTGCCCGGATCCACCCTGAGGCCTACACGAAGGCCTTGGCGGAATATTGTCGGGCCGGTGGTGGGTACCTGGACGGCGATACCCATGTGGGCCTCCACTCATGGGAGGCGGCCACGCTGGCCGCTGGAGCGGGCCTGGAGCTGATCCGGCGCCTCGATGCTGGTGAGGGATCGGTTGGTTTCTGCGCGGTGCGTCCGCCCGGTCACCACGCGCTCGCCAGCCGGGCCATGGGCTTCTGCCTGCTCAACAACGTTGCCGTGGCGGCGGCGGCCTTGGCTGATCGAGGTGAACGGGTGGCGATTGTCGACTACGACGCCCATCACGGCAACGGGACTCAGGACCTGTTCTGGTCTGATCCGCGCGTGTTCTATGCCTCGATGCACGAGTGGCCCACATATCCGGGTACCGGGCGCATCGATGATGTGGGCGTGGGTGACGCAGTGGGCAGCACGCTCAACTTGCCGTTCCCGGCGCGTACGACCGGCGACGTCTACCGGGCCGGCGTCGACGATGTGCTGATGCCAGCGCTGCAGAAATGGGGCCCGACCTGGCTTCTGATCTCTGCCGGATTTGACGGACACCACCGCGACCCGCTCACCGATCTTGGCCTTACCGCTGGTGATTATGCGGACCTCACAACGGTGCTGTCGGGGTTGGTCCCGGCCGGGCGGAGGCTTCTGTTCCTGGAGGGCGGGTATGACCTCGAGGCGCTCAGCCATTGCACCGGGTCGGTTCTTTCGGCGTTGGTCGACGATGGCGCCTACCGGCCTGAGACAGCGTCATCGGGCGGTCCCGGCGGGGAAGTAAATGCTGCCGCCCTCAAGATCCGCGCGTCCTTGGCCGACAGGTAGCCCACGGTTCGCCCCTCTGGTCGTCCCGTTTTCTCGAAGGGGAGACCTCCGTGGCCAGCGTCGTGGATTTGCTGCAGTACCTGCTTGAGGAGCGTGGTTCTGACCTGCTCGTGAAGGTGGGCTCGCCGCCTTGTATTCGACGCAATGGTCGGCTCGAACGGACCACCCTCGATGCGCTCGACTCCGCCTCCATTGAGCAGCTGGCGGAAGAGCTTCTTTCGCCCGAGAAGGCGGCCGAATTCAAGGCTGACGGCGAGACCGATCTGGCCCACAGTGTGCCCGGCTTGGGCCGTTTCCGCGTGAATGTGTACCGCCAGCGGGGCTCGGTGAGCCTGGCCATTCGTCGGGTGGTCCCGGGCGCCCCGGCCATTGCGGACCTTGGGGTCCCGCCAGTGGTGGCCACCCTGGCCAGCCAACGCAATGGACTTGTCATTATCGCCGGCCCGGACGCCTCGGGAAAGACCACAACGGCGGCCGCCATGATCGACCACATCAATGCCTCGCAGGCCCGCCACATCGTGACGGTAGAAGACCCGATCGAGGTGCTCCACGCGGACCGGATGGCCATTGTGAGCCAACGCGAGGTGGGTGCTGACACGCCGAGCGTGGCCGATGCCCTCCGACGCATCTCGCGCCAGGATGCCGACGTGGTCTTTGTGAGCGAGCTACCCGACGCTTCGTCGGTGGCGGAAGCGCTCTCTGCCGCGGCTTCTGGTCGCCTTGTCTTGGCCGTGATGAACACGCTGTCGGCGACCGACACCATTGCCTCCTTGATCGACCGCTTTGAACCTCACCAGCAACTGCCCCTGCGCCAAACCCTGGGCCGCACCCTTCGTGGTGTGGTCTGTCAGCGCCTGGTGGACCGGGCCGACGGCCGGGGCCGAGTGGCGGTTGTCGAATCGTTGGTGGGTACCCCCAAGGTTCGCGACGCGATCATGGCGGCCGCGGAACCGGCGGTTCTTGAACGCCTCATGATCGAAGGCGACTACCACGGGATGGCCACCTTTGACCAGGCCCTCCTGCAGTTGTTCAACGACGAGTTCGTGTCTCTCGAAGAGGCGCTCGAACGGGCTGCGTACCCGGAAGATTTCCGTATCGCCGTCCAACAGGCCAGCATGGCCACGCTTCGGTAACGGCTTTTCCTGGCGAGGGGCTTGGGTCAGAAACCTGAAAGCAGCGTGTCACGGGTTCCTCACGTTGTGGACTCGGCTCGTTGACGGCAGATCTCTATCTTCAGCGGCGTGTATGCAGACCTGCCTGAACCGGGTGGACACCCGCTCGACAACGGCATCATGGGGCTTCTCGCCGCTTACCGGGATGGGTTGGCGCCGGTAGCCGTCGTTGACGAGGTCCTGGCCCGGATCGAGGCCTGCGATGACCCAGCGATCTGGATCGATGTCGAGACGCGTTCGGTACTGCGCGCCGCGGCCGAGGCGTTGGGGCCGGTACCCATGGAGGGTCGTCCGCTGTGGGGTGTGCCCTTCGCGTTGAAGGACAACATCGACGCTGCAGGCCGCGTCACCACGGCTGGCCTACCGGCTGCTGCCCGGGTGGCCGCTCTATCAGCGACGGTGGTTGAGCGGCTGATAGCGGCGGGTGGACTTTACGTCGGCAAGACCAACCTTGATCAGCTCGCAACTGGGCTGGTGGGAACGCGCTCGCCTTATGGCACGCCGCTCAACCCCATTGACCCGTTACTGATCCCGGGCGGGTCGTCCTCGGGTTCCGCGGTGGCAGTGGCCCTTGGGCACGTGCCGTTTGCGCTGGGAACCGACACGGCGGGCTCGGGCCGCGTGCCCGCGGCGATGTGTGGGATCGTTGGTCTGAAGGCGGCCCCTGGCTCGCGTCCCGTCGACGGCATCGTCCCCGCCAGCCCGACCCTGGACTGCGTATCCACCTTCGCCCGATCGGTGGCCGACGGGCTTGTCGTCGAGTCGGTTCTAGGCGGTCCCTGGCCGGTGGCTACCGGGCCCTTTGCCGTGGCGATTGCTCCTGGCTGTGATGCCACCGAGCAAGAACTGCGCGCTGCAGGCCATTGTGTGGTCACGGTCGACCTCGAGCCCTTCTCCGAGGCCGGTGACCTGCTCTACGACGGCCCTTGGCTGGCTGACCGGACTGCCTCGCTGGCTGGTCTGCTCGGCGCGATGCCGGACGACGTCCTAGATGTGGTGCGGACGGTGGTGGCAGGAGGTGAGCAGTATCTGGGCACGGAGGTATTTGCTGCCATGCGCCGGCTGCGAGAGATTCAGGCCGAGCTTGCGGACTGGTGGGTGAACGTCGATGCCCTCATTCTTCCGACGGTTCCGTGGCTCCCCACGCTTGATGAGGTGGCCGCCGATCCAATCGCGGTGAACGCCCGCCTAGGGCGGAATACAACATTTGCCAACCTGCTTGGGCTGGCGGCCATAGCTGTCCCGGCGAGCTCGGGGGCGGGCGGGGTCACTGTTCTTGGTCCTCCCGGCCACATGGGCGCCGTTGCGGCCCTAGCGGGGACCTTGCATGGCGAGGCGTTGGTTGCTGGTGCTGAGGCGGCCCTCGATCATGTGCACCTCGCGGTGGTGGGGGCCCATTTGAGCGGGCAACCTCTCAACCAGCAGCTGCTGGACCAGGGCGCCGAACTAGTGGCTCGGACGGTGACGGCCCCGAGTTACCGGCTGTACCGGCTGAACGGTGGGTCGATACTCCGGCCTGGATTGGAGAAGGTTGCGGTGGGTGGCCACTCGATAGAGGTGGAGGTGTGGTCGATCAGTGCGGAGGGGCTTGGCCGCGTCTTGGCTGCCGTTGCGCCGCCGCTGGGGATTGGGTCGGTCGAGTTGGCTGGCGGGCGTTGGGTCAAGGGGTTCATCTGCGAGACCCGAGGCTTGGGCGATGCCGTGGATATCACTGCTCACGGCGGTTGGCGGTCCTACCTGAGCAGCCTGGCCGGCTAACAACCGGTGTTTGGTCGGGGCGGGGCGTCCCCTAGCTTCTCGGGCGTGATCCCCGCCCGCCTCCAGCCCGTGCTCGACGAAGTCCGGCCCTTGGCCGAGGCATTCGCCGTGGCTGGGTACCCGCTTTACCTGGTCGGCGGGATCGTGCGTGACCTGCTCCTGGGCCGGGAACTCGGGCCCGAGGCGGATATCGACCTCACGACGCCCGCCCGGCCCGACGCCATCAAAGTGATCGTTGCGCCCTTGGTCGACGCGGTGTGGACCCAAGGCGAACGATTCGGGACCATTGGGGTCAAGGTCGGGACCCGGACCATCGAAATCACCACGCACCGGGCGGAGTCGTACGCGGCGGATTCCCGCAAGCCCGAGGTGTCGTTCGGTGACGACATCAACGAGGACCTTGGTCGACGAGATTTCACCGTCAATGCCATGGCCCTCCGGGTGCCGGACCCCGAGCTGATCGATCCGTTCGGTGGCGCTGGGGACCTGGCCGCCAACCGGCTGCGGACCCCCCTCTCGCCCGAGGTTTCCTTCACCGATGACCCGTTGCGAATGCTGCGGGCGGCCCGCTTCATTGCCGGCTATGGCCTAGAACCGGAACCGGATCTGGTTGCAGCCGTACGGGCCAACGCGGGCCGTTTGGAGATCGTGTCCGCCGAGCGAATCCGCGATGAGCTGGACAAGTTGTTGGTTGTGCCGGACCCGTCTGCGGGGTTGTGGTTCGTGGTCGACACCGGTTTGGCCGATCACTTCTTGCCCGAGCTCCCGGCCATGCGCCTGGAGCAAGACCCCATTCATCACCACAAAGACGTGCTGGCCCACACCTTGGCCGTGGTGGCCAACACCCGGCCCGAACGAATCGTGCGGATCGCCGCGCTTCTGCACGATGTGGGCAAGCCCAAGACCCGCTCGTTCGGCGACGGTGGCGTGTCGTTTCACCACCACGAAGTGGTGGGTGCCCGTATGGCCCGAGACCGCATGCAGGCACTCAAATACAAGAACGACGACGTGGAGGCCGTGCGCCAACTCGTCTATCTCCACCTGCGGTTCCACACGTATGGCATGGGCTGGACCGACAGTGCCGTTCGACGGTTCGTCCGGGACGCGGGACCCCACCTCGACGACCTGATAGAGCTCACACGGTGCGATTGCACCACCCGCAACAAACGCAAAGCAGACCGCCTAGCCCGCCGAATGGACGACCTCGAGGAACGCATCAAAGTGCTCGAGGCGGAGGAAGCAGTCAAAGCGCTCCGTCCGGATCTGGATGGTCGCCAAGTGATGGATCACCTGGGTATTGGTCCTGGCCAGCACATTGGTCTGGCGCTCAACTTTTTGTTGGAGCTCAGGCTGGATGAAGGCCCCCTCGGCGAGGATGAGGCCTTCCGGCGGCTCGACGCGTGGTGGGCGGAGGAGGCTCGCTAGTTGCCCTGTTTGCGGGCCCGAAAGATCACGGTGGCGGGCACCGTGCGCATGGCGTCGGCGAAATGTGCGCTGCGGTGACCGCGGGCCGGGGCAACCGGCTCCAACAACTGGTCCACGCCAAAGCTTGAGCGGTGCAACGTGGTGAAGATCTCCCCGATGGTTCGGGGATAGTCCGCCACTGATTCGCCCGCCAGGTCCCACGACATCGTGCCCCGCTGATCGTAGGGCCGGGCCACCCGCAGGGGATCGGGTGCGCTGGGGTTGAACATGGCGAAGGCGGGGTGGGGGAACGAGCAGATGAACGCAGCTTCTGGTTTCAGCACGCGATGCACCTGACGGAAGACACGGGCCAAGTCGTCCACGCTGGCCAGGGCCAACACGCTGATGGCGGCATCGACGCTGTCCGAACGGAGGAAGGCCAGGTCGGCCAGGCCGGCCTGATGGAGTTCGACCCGGACGGCGGCTTCTTCGGCCCGGCTGCGAGCGGTGGCCAACGCGCTTGTGTCTGGATCAACGGCGATCACCTTGGCTCCTTGCTGGGCCAGGACGACCGCGTTGTGGCCGGTTCCGCAGCCGAGGTCCATGATCCGTTTTCCCTCCACGGTGCCCAGCAAGCGGAGGTCTGTTTCGGGGGGAACATCGGCGCCGTACTGCACCACCGTGCCCCCCAACCCGGCGGGGGCCTCCGCCGTGGTGAAGCGGTGCCAGCCCGCGTCGGCGGGGTTGGCGGTGGGATTGGGGGCGTCGGCCATGGGTCGAGTCTGGTGCCCGCCGCAACCGGGTTGGCGCACCCCGGCAGTTCTGTGAGGGTGCGGTGGCTAGGGCTTGTGGGATGAACTCGATTTTTGGTCCTTCGAGACGGTTCCCCGGCGGTTGGTACGGCAACTCCTTGCTGGTGCGAGGCGACATTGAGACTGGTCGGTCACGGCGTTGCCTCGCGTTCCGAGATGGCGCTTCTGGCAGGAACGAAGGACCGTGTTGCAGGCCTCGATTCGAGTAGGCGGTGTCTCGCTGGCGGTAGCGGTGACGCGGATCGTGAGCGACCACGCTGCGCTTCTGGTCGACCTGGAGATTCCAGCGAGCCTGGATGGCCCGGGCGCGATCCCCGGGGCGCCTCGCTAGCCTCCGCCCGGTGAGCTTTCGGCCGCAGTCGGTCCGGGGCGCGGATGGCCCCGGCGAGATCGACTATCGGCTCGCGCGCCAGTCGGTCCTGTCGGAGTTCCGCAAGGGTCGCATCGCCAAGCATGAGGTTTGTGATGCCCACCCAGAGCTTGTGCGTGCTGCCCGTGAGGTTGGCGACCCCACCGCCATCGACTGCCCCGTCTGCGAGAAAGCGAAGGTGGTCCTGGTTTCTTACGTGTTTGGGCCTCGGCTACCGGCGTTCGGGCGTTGCATCACCACCCGGCGTGAACTCCAAGCCATCGCTAAACGGCCAGGCACGTTCTCTTGCTACGTGGTGGAGGTGTGTCCTAGCTGTGCCTGGAACCACCTGGCCCGTACCTTTATTTTGAGCCCCGCACGAGGCAAGGCCGCCGCCCGCTGACCCCTGGCGCACAGCTGACCGACTGCTCGGATTGGCCCACCAGCGGTACGCTCGTTTGTCGCCCGTTCGTGTCAGCCCCCTCCGGCATTTGCGTGCACACCCTCCCATGCGCAGACGCAAACCCGTTCCCGTCCACAACCTCAAGGTCTCCCGCAAAGGGAAGGTCAAGAGGCGCAGCGTCCTGTGGCGTATGCGCCGTGCGTTCTACCTCAGTGCGCTTGCCATCACGGTGGGGGCCGCCGGGTTGGTTTGGGTGCTCGGGCAGGTTGAGCTTCCGGTGGACCCGAAGGTGGCGGAACCGCTCAACCAGACTTCGTTCGTCTGTGCGGCAGACGTCCAGGTCAACTGCAATACATCCAATGCCTTGGCCCAGCTTCATGGGACCGAAGATCGAGTGCTGGTTACCTACGAACAGATTCCGGCCATCTTGCGAGAGGCCGTGGTGTCGGCCGAAGATAAGGACTTTTTCCGCCACGGTGGTGTCGACCCCGCCGGTATCGCCCGGGCCGCGGTCTCCGATCTCCGTGGTTCTGGCGTACGCCAGGGCGGGTCAACCATCACCCAGCAGTACGTAAAGCAGGAGTACCTATCCTCCGAGCAGACCGCCACCCGCAAGATCAAAGAAGCGGTCATGGCGATCAAGCTCGAGCAGCAGATTTCCAAGAAAGAAATCCTCACCCGTTACCTCAATACCGTGTACTTCGGCCGGGGTGCCTACGGGGTGCAGGCCGCTTCCCGGGTTTGGTTCAAGCACGACGTAGAGGCACTCAACGGTGGTGAAGCAGCCTTCCTGGCCGGCTTGCTGAGAAATCCGAACGGCGCGGACCCGTACCGCGGGCCAAAGTCGCTGAAGGAAGCAGAGCGGCGGCGGTCAGTCGTCCTCAAGGCCATGACTACCGAGGGCTACCTCACCGACAAGGAAATGAGGCTCTTCCTCAATGTGTCTATGGACCCGCTCGACACGGCGGTGGATCCAACCAACCGCTTCATCGAGCCGCCGCCCAAGGCATCAACGCTCGGTGAAGAAGTAAAGGGTCGAGAGTGGGGAAGCGAGTATTTCGCGGAGTACGTGCGCCAGTGGTTGGTGAAGGAATTTGGGTCCGACGATGTCTACGGCGGTGGCTTGAAGGTTTACACCACCCTTGATTTGGGCATGCAGAAGGCCGCTTACGACGCAGTGACAACCACCCTTGATCGAGACGGAGATCCCTCCGGTTCCCTTGTCGCCATCGATGATCTTGGTCAGGTCAAGGCCATGATGGGCGGGACCGACTTTGAGCACAACAAGGTGAACCTGGCTACCGGTAAAGCTGGCGGTGGTTCCGGGCGCCAGCCGGGCTCGACCTTTAAAATGTTTGCGCTGGCCGAGGCGGTGCGGGAGGGCTACTCCGTGCAATCGGTGCTGCCGTCACCGTCCAAGATTGAGATCGCTGACCCTACCTGCTTGGACGGCGAAGCTACCTGGAAGGTGCGAGGTGGTCCCGGTGGGACCTCCTCATTGGTTACCGCAACCAAGAAGTCGATCAACACCGTGTACGCCCAGCTCATGGCGCGACTGGGCCCGGACAAGGTCCTGCAGACCGCACATGACATGGGGGTGACCGCAGACCTCCAGCCCTACTGCTCGCTGGTCCTCGGTGGGGGGGAGGTATCGGTGCTCGATATGGCCGCGGGCTACTCCACCCTGGCCAACAACGGCATGGCCAAGACCCCCATTGTGGTCACCCGAGTCGAGTTCCCCGATGGGACCGTAAGGAACTACCAGCCCACCCCGAAGCAGGTCCTCACCCCAGACCAATCCGGCCTGGTCACCTATGCCCTTCAGCAAGTGGTTGCTGGCGGCACGGGTGCGGATGCGAACTTCGGCCGTCCGGCCGCAGGCAAGACCGGAACCACCCAAAGCAACGTGGACGGTTGGTTCGTGGGGTATACCCCCAAGCTCACCGCCGCGGTCTGGATGGGGTATCCGAGGTCGTCCAAGCCCATGAACGACGTCCACGGGATCAAGGTCCAGGGCGGCACCTTCCCGGCCAAGATATGGAAGGCCTTCATGACGGCGGCCACGGCCAACTTCGATTCGGGGACCTTCCCTGAGATCGCCGATCTGGCTGCCGGGCAGACGTTGGATGTCAACTACGGCAAGACGGGTGTGGTGGCCGGCGGTAGCTCCTACAACGGGACCACCACGAGCACCGTGCCCCCTCCCACCACCCCGCCCTCGACGGTCCCGCCCAGCAGCGTGCCGCCGTCCACCGTCCCTCCGAGCACGCTCCCGCCGTCCACCGTGCCCCCTACCACGATGCCGCCTGGCACCACCGTGCCGGGGGGTGGAGCCGGGAAGAATCCCAAGCGTTAGCCGTTCGAGCCGCGCAGCCATGGGAATGGAAACGGTGGCTCGGACGGTTCTAGGGTGATGACACCGCCGGTAGCCGAATGGCATTGGACGGGACATCAAGGAGACTCCATGAGCTCAAACCCCAACCTCGCGCCGTCTCGCGCTCGGATCACCGTGCCCCAAGTGGCGAACCGCAAGGTCCGCAACGGCACGGATCCACTCGTGATGGTCACCGCTTACGACGCCCCTGGCGCCCGGATTGCCAGCGAGGCGGGCGTAGATCTAATTCTCGTGGGTGACTCCGTCGCCATGGTGGTCTTGGGCTACGACGACACCCTGCAGGTAACGGTGGAGGACATCGCGCATCACACCGCTGCGGTGGCCCGGGCCAAGCCGCTGCCACTTATCGTGGCCGACTTGCCGTGGATGAGCTACCACCTGTCGGTCGAAGACACCGTGCGCAACGCGGCCAAGCTCATTCGGGCTGGGGCGGAGTCGGTCAAGCTTGAGGGTGGCCGCAAACGGCTCCGCATGATTGACGCCCTGGCGGACGCCGAGATTCCGGTCATGGGCCACCTGGGCCTTACGCCGCAGTCCGTGCACGCGATGGGCGGATTCAAGGTTCAGGCTAAATCGTCCGAGTCCGTCCGGGCGTTGGTGGATGATGCCAAGGCGCTGGCCCACGCGGGCTGCTTCGCCATCGTGTTGGAAGGCGTGCCCAGTGAGGTGGCCGCGTTGGTGACCGAGGCCGTCGACGTGCCGATCATCGGTATCGGTGCCGGTCCCGATGTAGATGGCCAGGTGCTCGTATACCACGACGTGCTGGGCCTGGAAGATCGGGTTTCCCCCAAGTTCGTTCGTCGCTACGCCGACCTCAAGGCCACCTCGGTTGCCGCCATTGGCGCCTACGCCGACGATGTCCGTACCGGAGCTTTCCCAGCACCGGTCGAGTCGTATCACCTGGCGGCCGACGTGGCCGAGACCCTGGGGCTCTACGGCCGGGCAGGCTGAATCGCTCCATGACACGGTCGGGGCGGGCGGGGCGTTGGATCGTGGTGATCGGTGCTCTCGCGGTTGTCGCCTTGGGGGCGTTGCTCGGGGTGGTGTTCTGGGCCGACAGTGAAACCGATCCGGTGGCGCGCACCAGGCTGGCGGGCTTTGGTGAGATCGTGGCCACCATCACGGATACATCGGGCAAGACCTGTCAGGTCTGTTTGCTCGCCGCCGTCAACCAAACCCAACGGGAGCGCGGCCTGATGGAGGTCAGCGATCCGACGTTGGGCGGGTATGCCGGCATGGTTTTTGTGTACGACGAACCGAGTTCCGGGTCGTTTTGGATGCGTAACACGCCGATGCCGCTCTCGATTGCCTATTTCGACCGCGGTGGCCGGCTGGTCTCGACGTCGGACATGGCCCCGTGCGCGGACCGCGGGGACTGTCCGCTGTACCCGGCGGCAGCGCCGTTCTCGTATGCACTCGAGGTGGCCCAGGGCGGGCTTGGCGATCTACTCGTGATGCCTGGTTCTGTCATTGTTCTGGGCTCCCGGACTTGTCCGCTGGCTACTTTTGTCAGACCCCCGGGGCACACTGGTTCTCAATGAGGCCAGCAGTTGGGGCCTCCGCTAGCGTGGCACGGTCTAATTGAAGACCCTGCCCCGGCAATTCGGCTAGGGGCCCCGGTATCCCCGGGACCACAGGGAGGTGGTGCTCGCTATGCGGGCTTATGAATTGATGGTCATCTTTGACGGGGATCTCGATGAGAGCACCGTCGCCGGAGTGATCAACCAGGTAACGGCCCAGGTCGAGTCTGCTGGGGGCACCATCCCCAAGACCGAGAAGTGGGGCCGGCGTCGCTTCGCCTACGAGATCAACCACAAGAACGAAGGGTTCTACGTGGTCTTTGAGATCGAGGCCGAGCCGGGTGCGCTCGACACCGTCGACCGCAACCTTCGTCTTGCGGACGAGGTAGTCCGCCACAAGATCATCCGGCTCCCTGATTCCGAGGCCCACCGACGCGGCCTCCTCGGAGCCCCCGCTCCGGCCGTTGCGGCCGAGTAGGAGAATCCAATGGCAGACAACACCGTGACCCTCGTGGGCAACGTGACCCGCGATCCTGAGTTGCGCTACACGCCTTCGGGCCAGACCGTGGCCACCTTTGGCCTCGCGGTAAACCGGCGCTGGCAAAACCGCCAGACCCAAGAGTGGGAGGAGCAAGTCTCCTTCTTCGACGTCAAGTCCTGGTCGGGCCTGGCTGAGAACGTTGCTGAGTCGATCACCCGGGGTACTCGGGTCATCGTCACCGGTCGTCTGGAGCAACGCTCCTGGGAGACCGACAACGGCGACAAGCGCTCCAAGGTCGAGGTCGTGGCCGATGAAATCGCGCCGAGCCTCCGCTGGGCTACCGCCCAGGTCCAGAAGATCGAACGTTCCAGCGGCCAAGGTGGCAGCGGGGGCGGTTCAACCACCAACAGCGGCGGTGGCGGCGGTAACAGCGCCCCTCGCCCAGCAGCCAACGAACCCACCAACTACGACGGGGAGGAGCCCTTCTAATGGCCCCCAAGCCCAAGCGCGCCAAAAACAAAGACAATGCTCGGCGCTCCAAGAAGAAAATCAGCATCCTCAACCAGGAAAAGGTTGAGTACATCGACTACAAGGATGTGAACCTGCTTCGCCGGTTCATGTCTGACCGGGCCAAGATCCGGGCTCGTCGGGTAACCGGTAACGATGCTCAGCAGCAATCGGTTGTGGCCATGGCCATCAAGAACGCTCGCGAGATGGCGCTGTTGCCGTACGCCAACCGGGTCACGCAGCAGCGTGGTGGCCGTGATCGCGGGAGCGAACGCGGTATTCGGGCCGACGGCCCGCCGCCGCGTCCGAGCGCGCCGCCGCCCGCCGCCGGTGAAGGTTCTGAGACCGAATTTGACGGTGAAGTGACCTTGGTCGAGGAGGTGGAGGCCTGATGCGTCTCATCCTCCGTTCCGACGTCCGTGGCGTGGGTAACAAGGGCGATGTGGTTGAGGTCACCAACGGTTACGGCCGCAACTACCTCCTCCCCCGTGGGCTGGCCTTTCTGGCCACCGATGGTGCCGAGTCCCAAGCCGCCAGCATGCGTCGCTCGCGTGACGTGAAGGACGCGGCCGCTCGCTCGGCCGCAGAAGATGTGGCCAAGTCGCTCGTCAACTCGCCGGTCAAGATTTCGGCCCGAGTCGGCGTAGACGACAAGCTCTTCGGATCGATCACCACGGCAGATATTGCTGCGGCCATTGCTGAGCAAAAAGGCGTCCAGATCGACCGCAAGCAGATCGTGCTTTCGGATCCGATCCGGACCGTCGGCACGCACCTCGTGCCGGTCAAACTCCACGCCAATGTGGAGTTCCCGGTCACGGTTGAGGTCGGCTCTGACGCCTGACCTCGTCGTCCCCCAGCGGACGGCCATCACGTAGTGCGATCGATGTCCGGGGGCTTGGCTCCCGGACATCTTTGTTTTCGCCTTTTCTTCCGCTATCCCCAGGTCTCGTAGGTTTTCCACAGGTGAACCGTCGTCGCCCACAGGTAGTTGGTACTTACCGTCCCCAGGCCTCTTGGGGGACACTGCAGGAGCCCCATGGATGACGACCTTTCACCTGATTTCGACGACGGCTCCGCCCCGGACGACTACGACAACCGACCAGCCCCGCGGGCGTCTGGTGGCGGGAACCGTTCTGGGCCGTCGCGTCCGCTGAGTGGGCGGGTACCGCCGCACAACCTGGATGCGGAAGAGAGCCTGCTCGGCGCCATGTTGCTGTCGCGGACAGCAATTGATGTTGCCTCAGAGTCCGTCTCGCCCGACGATTTTTACAAGCCGGCCCATGGGCACATCTACGACGCCATTACCTCGTTGTCCTCGCAAGGCGAGCCGGTAGACCCCGTTACCGTGGCAGAGGAACTTCGCCGTCACGATCTGCTTGATGTGATTGGTGGCCCGGCCACGCTGATCTCGCTCCAGGCGGCGACGCCGGCAACTTCCAGCGCAGCGCGATACGCCAAGATCGTGGAGGAGCATGCCCTCCTGCGCAGTTTGATCGGCGTTGCCGGCGAAATCGCTGAGATCGGTTATGGCCTCCCGGACGATGTAACCAAGGCGCTCGACGACGCTGAGACGATGATGTTCAAGGTGGCCGAGCACCGCCAAACAGACTCCATGTCGCGTCTGCATGACCTGCTCGACCAGACGCTCGACAGTTTGGAAGCCCTCTACGAACGCGGTGATGCCATCACGGGCACGCCCACCGGCTTCACCGACTTCGATGAACTCACCGCAGGCCTGCAGCCCAATGCCCTGATCGTGGTCGGCGCCCGGCCCGGTATGGGCAAGACTTCGTTCGCCATGGGCATGGCTGGCCATGCAGCGCTGGAGGCACACCGCCCGGTCCTGTTCTTTTCGCTGGAAATGAGCCGGGTCGAGCTCTCTCAGCGGTTGCTGTGCTCCGAGGCCCGGGTGGACTCCACCAAGGTCCGAAATGGTCGTTTGTCTGAGGACGATTGGCGGCGCATTAGCCACGCCGTCGGGCGCCTTGGGGAGGCCAACCTGTGGATAGACGACAACCCCAACGTGACGGTCATGGAAATACGCTCAAAAGCACGACGGCTGCAGGCCAAGGTCGGTCAACTCGGCATGATCGTGGTCGACTACATCCAGCTCATGGGGGGGCGAGCCGGAGCGGAGAGCCGTCAGGTGGAGGTGGCTGAGATTTCTCGAAGCCTCAAGATCCTGGCCCGCGAACTGGAATGCCCGGTGGTAGCCCTAGCTCAGCTGAACCGTGGCCTCGAACAACGGGCCGACAAGCGGCCCATGTTGTCTGACCTACGTGAATCAGGATCCCTGGAACAGGACGCCGACATCGTGGTGTTCCTTTACCGAGATGAGCAGTACAACGCCGATTCCCCCGATCGTGGGACCGCAGAGGTACTGATCGCCAAACATCGTGCTGGGCCAACGGGCATGGTCCGCCTGGCGTTCTTGGATCACTACACCAAGTTCGCCAACATGGCCCGGGAGTAGACCCCTGGATTTGCTACGGTTCCCTGGTTTCGAACGGGTGAGGGACGTTGTGAAGGCATGTAACCGTTGGGCAACTAGGTGGAGACGACTGCTCATTTCCGCGCTCGCGCTGGTAGTGGCCGCACCCCTGCTGGGCTGTGAACCCATTCGGGTGGTGCCATCGCCGTCGGTAGCGCCGGATTGGGCCAAGTATGTGGGGACTCAGAGAGAGTTGGCGGCCAACGCGGGCTGGTGTTGGTGGCAGAGCCGCCGGGCGGTGATTTCGGGTTACACGCTCCTGGTTGGATCGATCCCCAACAAACGCGGTGCCAACGGGACCACGCTTCAGACCCAGGTGCTGTCGATGAACCTCGACACCAAGACCACCAAGGCGGTCACGCTGGCGGTCAACCCGTATCGGGACGACGATCACAACAGCGCTGGCCTGGTGGTCAACCCTGATGGCTCGGTCTCTGCCGGTTTCACCGGTCATGGCTACGACGGCACGATCCGTCTGCGCCGCACGACTTCGGTCTCCCAAAACAGCTGGGCAACGCTGCCGAACCTGACCCCGCTCCGCCACGCCGGGGTCAACTTGTTGACCTACGCCAACCTCGTCCGGTCCGAGGGACTCCTGTGGACGTTCACTCGGCGAGACAACCGGACGTGGGCCGCATGGTCGGCCAATGAGGGACAAACCTGGAACGGCGCCTGGCTGATTTTTGAGGGCCAGTGGGCCGGTAGTGAGCAGGCGCGCCAACGGCCTTACATCATGTTCACCGCCAACCCGGCCAAAGATCGCATCGATTTCGTGACCACCCGTGGGCATCCCACCGACATTCGCGACGGAGCGCTGTACAGCGGCTACCTGAAGGACATGAACGTGTACCGGACCGACGGAACCCTTCTGGGTCCCCTGGGGACGGGGCCTGGCTATCGGCCGGTCGACCTGTCGCTGGTTTATGCACCCCCGCCAAACGGCCGGCCCGTGACCGACGTTGCCTTCTCTGATCAGGATCTGTGGGGCTCGGATCTCATCACCGATGCCCAGGGCGACCCCGTGGTCACCTTCTCCCTGCGTGAGCCGAATGCATCGCCGGTGGCTGGGAAGCTCTATCGCCACTGGTACTACTGGGCGAAATGGAACGGGGCGGCTTGGGCGGTCACCCGCGTAAGCGCGGCTGGCAGCGAACTCTTCGGCCTCGAGACGGATTACACCGGCTTGATTTCGGTGGATCCCTCGGATCCGTACCGGGTAGTCATGTCGTCAGACGTGCACCCGGTCACCTCGGCGCCGCTGGTCTCGGCGGCGGACGACAAGGTCCACTTCGAGTTGTTTGAGGGGCGCAGCGTGGACAGCGGAGCCACATGGGCTTGGCGGCCGATCACCGAGAACTCCACCGCCGATAACATCCGGCCCCTGTTGGCCACCGAACCGTCGGGCCGCTGGGCGCTGGTGTGGATGAGAGGTATCTATTCGAGCTGGCTGAGCTGGGATATGAAGGCCATGGTGATTTCGGGGACTACTTCAACCACTCGGCCTCCAGCTGTCGTCACGCGACCACCGATCGTTAGCCGCTGACCGACCGGCCAGTGCCACCCCCCCCTGGCCCCGGCTTACATCGGGTCTCCGATGTAAGCCGAGCACCCTGGGCGAATGTTTCGAAGCAGACCTGCTTCTTCACGCGCCTCGGTAGAGCAGTTCGACCCCGGCGCCCGGGTCGTACCAAAGAACCGACGATGTCCCGCCGGCACCAGTGAAATCTCCAATCGCAGGCCTATAGCCGGAGGCCAACGGGGTGTTGCCCGAGGGGCGGCTCGCCGACGGGCCCGGTGCCAGCAGCCAGATGGCGGGTGAGGAGCCTGCCTCCCAGGTCATGAGTCGGTCGTTCGGCCCCGAGAGCACGTAGCCCGTCCCGGTGGCCGCGGTGGTTACATCCTTCGCCACGAAGGCGCCGAGGGCGTCGAAGGTCCAGAGCACATCGCCAGCGGCGCCGTTTGCGTTGTAGAGGATCTCGTCACGCTGCTCTGTGCCGGTGAAGTTGGCGGCGAATGGCGTGTACGTACTGTCTACGTAGAAGACGCTCGGCCTGGATCCGGTAGACCCAGCTGCCGTGCCCTGGGTGAACCAGATCGAGTCGCGTTGTGGGCCGGGGCTGTAGAAGAGCACGTCAGCTTGGCCATTGCCGTCAAAATCCCCGGTGGCCAGCGTGTAGGTGCCCGACACCGTTATAGGACGACTGGTGATCGAAAGACCACCAGGAGACGCAGGCCAACTGAACCGGTCCACCCGGTCGGGGGCGGCACCAGCGGCATACCAGAACACCTCGTCATAACCGCCGCCATAACTGGGACGATTGTCGAGTACTAGAGCCCTAGTGACCGTCGCCGGCACCTTGAACGAGGCCGACGCGGTGGTGACCGTGCCTGAGCGCGCTTGAAGGTCGAAACGCCACATGTAGGCGTTGGCGGAGCCAGGCAGGGTCCAGAGGACCTCGTCGCGGTCGTCGCCGACGAAATCACCTACCAGCGGCGAATAGGTCCCACCGACGGGGCTGAGCCCGATCGGGGTGAAGCCGCCCTGGCCGTTGGACACCTGGAGGACATCGGCACCAGAACCTGGGCGGTAGTAGAGGGCGTCATCATTGCGCGTACCTCCGAAGTCGCCCACCAGCGGAAGGTCGGTGGGGCCTGCCGGTGGTGCCGCCGACTCTTGGAACCATTGGCTGCCCTGCACAGGCGCGGTGCGGCCGAGCACTGAGTCCGATCCATCCAGAGCCTCAGCGGCCACCCAACTGGGTCCACCAGGCAGAACGGTGGTGGTCTCGAAGCCAGTGCGGGCCACGGTGGTGGAGGCGCTGAGCTGATCGGGCGACGAGCCAGTGAGGATGCGCCACTTCGCCGTCCGGGTATCGCCGTTCCAGCTCACGCTTACCGCGGTCCCGCTACCCGAAGGGAGGGCCTTGGCTACCGGCGCCTCGGCCGGTGTCCCGGTCCACTCGAACCGGAACTGGCGGTAGGTCGCCGTGGAGACGAGCGACGCATCGAATACGGGAGTGCCATCGACGTCGAACTCGGTGATCTGCCCCAGCCCGCCCCACGCCGCCAGGTTGTGGCCGGCGGGTAGCCCCTGCATGCTGCCCTGAGTGCTACCAAATATCACCGGATTGTGAATCAGCTGCTGGGTGTAGGTGGCTGTGCCGGTCCCCGGGTCGAGCGTCGCGATGGCGCCCCACGACGGTCCCCCTCGGATAACGCCATTGTCGAACCAGCCGTAGGAGTTCCCGCCTCGGTGGGTGAAATCGTGCTGATAGTCGGGACCCGTAATACCGCTGGGTTGGTTGACCAGATTGGGGAAATCAGTGTCATTGCCGCCAAAAGTCCAGACCAGTTCACCGGTGGAGCGGTCGATCCGGTAGACCGCCGACGTCGTGCGGGCCGACAAGAGCACGTCGCCATCGACGTCGAGGTCGAGCGAGTTGGTGTGGATGTAGTCGAAGACGGGTGCATCGGATGCAACCACCGAACGGGCGAGGGGGATGTGATCCAGGCTGTGCCACTCCCACAGGACCGTGCCGGTGGCCAGATCGACTTCCTGGAGCACCGACTCGAGGACGGTGCCGCCGGGGCGGCAGTCAGCGAGCGGGGCGATGCCGGTGCAGGTGAGAGGGCTGTACGCCATGAGGTAGGCGGTCCCACGGTCGGTGAGCTGGATATCGTGAACGTCGGCCCGGTAGCCGTTGCCCATCCGAATACGGGCGAGCTCTTGATAAGCGGTGTCCACCACCACCCACTCGCCTCGGTAGTTGCCGGGGCCGTAGGGGTCCTGGCCCTCATACCAGAACAGGGCGGTTTTGCCGAGGTACTCCCCGACGAAAGCATCTCCGACGATGCCTGCCGACGTGTGGCGGAACCAAACCGGTTCGCCGTCGTTGTTGTAGATCATGACGCCCTGGTCGACCCCGGCCGTGGAGTTGGCGACGGGCGTGGCGAAAAGCAGGCCTGGAGCGGTTCCAGCGGCTGCAACGTTGATCTTGACCCCGGGCGGGCGCAGGTCCGGCCGGGTGATAAAGGTCGGTGCGGACATGGCCCGGGTTCCTCGGGCGGTGGCGGTCGGCGTCTCGCCTGCGGCCAGTTGGACGCCTGGGTCTGGGGCCGGGGTGCCAACGGTGAAGGAGTAGCTGGTGTCGCCGGCCACGATGGCTTTCGAGGTGACGGTGACAGTTTCGCCTGCGGCGAACGAGATGGAGGGGTCGAAGGTCACGCCGGCGTTGTCGGGAAGGGGGGTCGTGGATCCAGCGTGGGTGCCGGTGCGGTTGCCGACGACCGTGACGGTTCCAATTGCCGCGGACGGCATGCCGGTGATCGTGATGGAGGTATGAGGCGAAGAGGTGGCCGATCCGGGGGCCGGGATTGTGGCGACTGGCCCCGACGATCTCTGCGTCGTTGACGGTGTGCCCGAAGCAGAAATGGCCGAAGCAACGCTGGACCCGAGGCCCCCGGCGACCAGCCCGAGGGCGACGCCTGCTGTGGCGATGACAGCCCGAAGTTGAACACCAGCACGGTGGCTTCTTGCCATTGTCTGTCTCCTGATCCGCTGCTGGCAACGTCCCATGCCGAGACGGCCGTCGATCGAGAAGGGACCCTAGCTGAGACATAGTTCCGGGTGGGAAGGTCGTCGTCAAGGACCGTGGAGCGAGGGTGAGTCCAACCGGTCAATCACCACCGACCGCTACCATCAAGACGTCGCGAGACCGGTTGAACTCGTCGCATGTGTTCGAACTAGCCGAGCCGAGATAGGAAGGCCATGGTGATCTTGGGTACTACTTCAACCGCTCGGCCTTCAGCTGTCGTCGGGCGAGCACCGAGCGTCACCTGCTGACCGACCGGCCTGTGCCGGCCCCCACGGGGCTACCGGTAGAAGATGTTGTGGGTGCGGTCCTTGATGCGCTCGCCAATGTCGGCCATGCGGTGCTGGTCGCGCCCCCGGGAGCAGGTAAGACCACCGTGATACCCCTCCGGCTACTCGGCGAGCGGTGGCTCGGCGGGCAACGAATCGTCATGCTCGAACCACGGCGGCTGGCCGCTCGGGCCGCCGCCCGTCGAATGGCCGAGCTGCTGGGTGAGCCGGTCGGCCAGACCGTGGGGTACCGGACACGAGACGAGAAGGTGGTCGGTAGCAACACCCGGATTGAGGTGATTACCGAGGGCATCTTGGTGCGCCGGCTGCAGAGCGATCCGACCCTGGCGGGGACCGGGCTGGTGGTGTTGGACGAGGTTCACGAACGCAACCTGGTGTCGGACCTCTCGCTCGCCCTGTTGCTCGATGCTCGTCAGGCCTTACGGCCGGACCTTCGGGTGGTGGCCATGTCGGCGACGGTCGATGCGGGTCGCCTTGCCGCGGTTCTTGGCGGCTCAGCTGGCCCGTCCCCGGTGGTGACCAGCGATGGCCGGCGGTACCCGGTGACGGTTCGATGGTGGCCACCCTTCGCCCAGGATCGAACGGAAGCTCACGTGGCCCGGGTGGTGGTGCAGGCACTGGCCGCCGACCCGGAGGGGGATGTGCTGGTGTTCCTCCCGGGCGCCGCCGAGATTGATCGAACCGCGCGCGCCCTGAGTGGTGTGGGGACCGCTTCACACCCGGTGGACGTTCGCCCGCTCTACGGCGCGTTGCCCATGGCCGCGCAGGACCGGGCGCTGGCCCCATCGCCTGAGGGCCGGCGTCGGGTGGTGTTGGCCACCGATATCGCGGAATCCAGCCTGACGGTCGCGGGGGTGCGGATCGTGGTTGACGCCGGACTGGTTCGTAGCCCCCGGTTCGATCCCGGGACGGGGCTCACCCGGCTGGTCACGTCGCCCGCGTCCAAGGCGGCGGCCGATCAGCGAGCGGGCCGGGCCGGGAGGCTGGGGCCGGGGATTGCCCACCGGCTTTGGTCCGAGGCGGACCACGCCCGGCGAGCGCCGTATCCCGAACCAGAGATCGCCGTGGTGGATCTGGCCGGTTTGGCACTGGAGGTGGCTGCGTGGGGGAGTACCCCTTCTGAGCTGCCGTTCCTTGACCCGCCGCCCGAGAGGGCTTGGGCGGAGGCCCAGTTGCTATTGGAAGCATTGGGCGCGCTGGACGGCGCCGGGCGGCCGACCACAACAGGTCGGGCCATGGTTGATTTGCCCTTGCATCCGCGATTGGCCCGGATGGTGGTCGACGGCCGAACGCGCGGCCAAGGGTGGCCCGCCACGGTGCTGGCCGCCGTCTTGGACGAGCGCGATGTGTTTGGGGGTCGGCGTGATGAGCGTCCGGCAGATCTGGCCGATCGGGTTGCGGTCGTTTCCGGCGACCGGACCCACCCTGCCGCCAACCGGGACGCGGTTCGCTCGGCGGCGCGGCGAGCTCGTGAGATCGCCCGCCGAGTGTCGGTCAAGCCGACACCGATTGATGCGAACGTTCTTGGTGGATTGGTTGGCTTGGCCTACCCCGACCGAATCGCCCAGGCGCGTGGTGGGGGCCGGTTCCGGCTGCGGGCCGGAGGCGGTGGGTGGCTACCCGATACCGATCACTTGGCCCCGGCCCCGTTCTTAGCGGTGGCCGATCTCGATGTTGGCCTGGGTGACGGCCGCATCCGTACGGCCGCCGCCTTCGACGAGGTGGACGTCCGGGCTTTGCTAGGCGCGGAGGTGGAGACGGTAACGACCACCACGTGGGACTCGGATCGTGATGACCTCCGCCAGCGGATTGAAACGCGGGCGGGGGCGTTGGTTCTGGCCACGTCAGTTGGGCCCGCCCAGGCGGGTGAGGAAGCGACCGATGCCTTGGTGGAACGGGTACGCGCCACGGGAGGAAGCGTGCTCGGGTGGACCAGTGGCGCCCGCGCTCTGCAGGCTCGGATGAGGTTCCTGCACGGTGTGGACCCGGCGCGTTGGCCGGATGTGGCCGATGCCGCGCTGCTGGAGACGCTTGCTACCTGGCTGGCCCCTTTTCTGACGGGCGCACGGGGCCGGTCCGACCTTGCTGGCATCGATTTGGTTCGGGTGTTGCGGGCCGGCCTGGATCATCGTGGGCTGCTTGACCTCGATCGGCTCGCCCCCACCCGCGTGGAGTTGGGGAATGGTCGTCATCTCGACGTGACCTACGGCGCCGACACCGGGCCTACCGCCTCGACCCGACTCCAACGGTTGTACGGCACCACCCGGCACCCGATGGTGGCCGCTGGCCGCGTCCCGGTGGTGCTGCATCTCCTTTCCCCCGCGGGGCGCCCGGTGCAGATCACCGCCGATCTGCCTGGTTTCTGGCAAGGGACATGGTCCGATGTGCGCAAAGAAATGGCTGGCCGCTACCCACGACATGCCTGGCCGATGGATCCCGCGACGGCATCACCGTCATGATCGCCGGGTTGGCCTCAGGCGTCCAGATCAATCGGAGTCACAGCGAACGGCCCCCACGTAAAGGCTGGGTACCAGGGGGCCGGGTCGGTGTTCCAGTCGTAGGCGGCCAGTTGGGCCAGGCTGCGGCGCCCGGTGAGGGCACGGAGTGCTTCGAACGGTGTCAGTTCCAGGGTGACCTGCGGGTCGTCGCCCACCACCATGTCGGGGCCGCCGGTGACGATCCGGATCGGTGGGATTTGATAGCTGGCCATGACGAAGGGCCACGCTGTCTCTAGGAAGCTGAGGCCAATGGCCACGCCTTCGTCGTCTCGGGCGCCCGGCTGGCCGATGGCGCCGCGTAGGTCATGTTCGTGGGTCACTTGATCGAATACGGCTTGGGCGGGCAGAAGGCCACCGGCCAGGGCGGCTTCTACCTTCGGGCCGATCTCGTCCCATTCGGCGGCCAACTCGGCCAGTGACCGACCTTCTCGGGTGGAGACCTGCACCTCGGTCCACGCGTCGCTTCCGGCTTCGGCCGTGTTGCCAACCAGAATGTCGGCGGAGACTCCCACCGCATGGGCGGCCAATTGCTGAATGGTCCAGTCCGGGCAGGCGGGCACCACGGTTGTGGCCGCGGCTTCATCGAGGCTGCGGAGGAGGCCGGTCATTCGCTCGCGAGTTTCCTTGTAAGCCTCAGTGGTGTCCATGGGGTCAACCGTAGAACCCGGGGTAGCGTCGGGCGTCATGTCCTGCAGCCGCGATCTTGCCCGAGCAGCCGCTGGGGTGGGCTTTGTTTCTGCCGGCGTGTGGCTGTATCGGCGGCAAAATGGCCACGCAACCGCGGTGCATCGCGGTGGTCCGCCCATCCAGGCCACTACCCGCAGTCAGCGAAATGTGGTCCTGGCCTCGGCCGTCACCAAGGCCGGTAGTGGCTGGGCGTTGGACCAGGCCCGGCGGGTATTTGCCGATGCCGAGCGCCGCGAGGAGCTGGACGAGGCCCGCCAACTCCGAACCGCAGAGCAGGTTGCCGACACGCTGGGCAACCTGAAGGGCGCCATGATGAAGCTCGGCCAAATGGCCAGCTACCTTGACCAAGGCCTGCCGGAGCCGGTGAGAGATGCGTTGGCGCAGCTCCAACAAGATGCCCCGCCAATGGCCCCCGAGCTCGCCGCTGGGGTCATTGTGGCCGAGCTCGGGGCCCGGCCTGAGGTTCTTTTTGCCGAGTGGGATCCGGTACCGATCGCGGCGGCCTCGATCGGGCAGGTTCACCGTGCCCTGACCCATGACGGCCAGGCCGTTGCCGTCAAGGTGCAATACCCGGGGGTCGATGTGGCGATCAAGGGCGACCTGGACAATGCCGGAATGATTTTTGGGGCCATGAAGTTCTTGTTCCCCGGGCTGGACCCCAAACCGCTGGTGGCTGAGCTCCGAGAGCGGCTGGTGGAGGAGCTCGATTATGAGCTTGAGGCATCGAACCAGCGCCTGTTCGCGGAGTACTACGAGGGCCATCCGTTTATTCACGTTCCAGCGGTGGTCGATGAGTTCAGTTCGCGCCGGGTGCTTACGACGGAGTTGGCAACGGGTGCTCGGTTCGCAGAGGTTGAGGGCTGGCCCGCAGAGCAGCGGGACCTGGCCGGCGAGGCGATCTACCGCTTTGTGTTCGGGAGCCTCTATCGCCTGGGCGCGTTCAACGGCGATCCGCACCCGGGTAACTACCTCTTCGGCCCGGATGGACGGGTGACCTTCCTCGATTTCGGCTTGGTAAAGCGGTTCACGCCCACCGAGCTGCGGCCCTTCCAAGACATGATCGTGGCCATGGTTTTGGACCAGGACGTGGCCGCGTTTCGACGGATCGTGGAAACGGTCGGTTTGCTCCGCCCGGACAACGGATTCACCGATGAGCAGATCGGTGAGTACTTCGGACATTTCTACGAGTTCGTGGCCAACGACGCGCCACTGACCATGACCCGGGCCTACGCAAGCGAAACCGTGAGCCGAATTTTCGATACGTCAGGCGATCACGGCGAGATTATGAAGTCCGCCAACGTGCCCCCCTCCATGGTCATCATCCAGCGCATCAACCTGGGGCTGTACGCAATCCTGGGCGAGTTGGAGGCAACAGCCAACTGGCGCAGGATCGCCGAAGAGCTCTGGCCGTGGGTGGCGGCCGAGCCCGCAACTGACCTCGGCCGCCAAGAGGCAGCGTGGCGTGCGGCCACGGGCCGTGGTGCGGTTCGCCCTGGCTTTTGGGCACCTGAACCAGAAGTGATCAGCCCTGTTTGAAGTTCACGATGAACTCGAGGCTGCCGTTGTCTCGGACCGTGACGAAGCCGCCAATACTCGGCGGCTCAATGCCGAAGTCCGCCATCAGGATCGCCGCCGAGCCTTGAATCACGAATGTCTTGCCGTTGTCGGAAGCTTTGCCTGACAAGAGAACCGTGGTGGGCTTGGTTACCCCGTGAAGCGTGAGGTTGCCCTTGGCGGAAACCTTGAAAACGGTTCCGTCGATGATCTTGGGGAGGGTGATTGGCTCGGTGATGGCCAGGACGGCTTCGGGGAAGGTGTCGGTCTGCAGGCCACGGCTCTTGATAGCGGCGTCGCGGCGGCCTTCGTCGCTGGCCAGTGTTTGGGTGTTGACCGTGAAACTGGCCTTGGTGACGACGCCGCTGGCCACCGTGAGTGTGCCGGTGACGTCGGGCGTGCGACCGGCCGCCTCCACCTTGCGGGCGCCAGCGAACTCTTCCTTGACTCGGTAACCGGCGATTGTTTTCTCCGACCCAGTTCCCGGTGCGACCGTCCAGTTGCCGTCCAGGATGGCCGCGTCTATGACCTTGCCCGAACTTGTGGTGGAGTCTGCGATGGCCAACGCGTCTGGCGCGTCATCGCGGATGAACAAGTACCACGCCCCGAACCCGGCTATGGCGAGGACCGCAACGACGATGAGGACGATCAACTTCTTGACCATGGCGATACTTCCTTGTTCAGCGGTTGAGCTGGGTAGTGCGACGGCGACCGGCGACCGCCCGGACGGTGAGTTCGCCGGTCAGCGACAGCAGGGCAACCAGGGTGCCGGCGACGACGAGAATTCCGGCAGGCCAGGCTCGATTGGCCGCTCGGTCCTGGCAGGGCTCGGCGTTGTTGGCTTTGGCCTCCGCACTGGTGATCCCAGCCGATGGCTGCGCGGGGTCGACAAATTCGTTGACTCGTCCGTCGAGCAAGAAGGACCCAGCCGTGCCGCAGTCCTGGGTTTCGGTGTGGAGCGGCCGAGCGGCCAGCGCCAAGCCCGCGACGGCGAGCAGGATGCCGAGGAAAGCGACCAGGGAGGTCACGTGCACAACCCGCGAGGTGGTGGAAGCGGGCACGTTGCCAGCGTAGGCGCGCCAGTGGGTGGGCTGGTTGGCGGGGTGGAGCGGAAGCCACCACATGACGCCCGGGCCCTGGACAAGGACGGGTGGCGATGTGTGGATGGAGAGAGTTGAAGTGACTTCCGCTCCGAATCCCCTGAACCGGCGGGGCGATGTTCCACCGGCTGGGAAACCTATCGGCGCGGGGTCCGTGGATCTGAAGGGTTTGTCACGGATTGTGAGCAAAAGTTCGCTGAAAGTGGTCAGCGACGGATGGGCGTTGGGTATCGTTACGACGACGTAGCCTTGCCCCGTGCAGTTGCCGTTGGCCGAGGAGTCGTTCAGTCCGTTCCTGGGGGACGACCTGGTTGTCTACCTGGTGTTGGCGATGGGTGCGGCCTTGTTCTTCGGAAACCTGGCCGCCATTTTTCGTCCCCCCACCAAGGCGCAGGCTGAGGGAGAGCTGGAGAAGGCACCCGTTACCCGGTCGCTGGTGATGGCAGGGATTGGCGCAGTCGCTGCCCTTTGGGCGCTCGTCTCGCTGCTTTCAAACTGAGCTTCACCATCCGTCGATATCCCAGCCCGGCGGCGTCCACATCGGAGGCGCTAGCTCAAAACCGGAGAAATCAAAGGCGGGCGCAACGGTGCAGCCCAGGAGGCTCCAAGCACCGAGGGTCCGCGCCGCTTGCCAGGCCCCAGCCGGCACAACAGCCTGCGGTTGGCCGCCTGAGGCGAGGTCCCCGCTAAGAATCATTACCGCGTGGTCGTCACCTTCGGCGATGGCCAGTTCCAAGGGATGCCCGGCGTAGTGATGCCAGATCTCTGTTGCGTCCACGCAATGCCAATGGGAATGCTCACCGGCCGCCAGCAGAAAATAGATGGCCGTACCACCGCCGCGGCCACCGTCGGCGGGTACATCACGCCAGTTCTCCCGGTACCAACCACCCTCGGGGTGCGGTGCAAGACCGAGACGTTCAATCAGGTCCTGGGCGTCCACCGCTCAAGTCTGGCGGAGGCGGCTCGCCGAGTGCGCCATCTTGGCCGGAGGTTCCTGCCGCCAGCCACTGGGCGCGGTTGGCTCGGGCCTTGCGTCCGCCGCGAAAAATAACCACCCCGATGCCGAGCATGGCGCCCAACATCATGGTGAACAACGTGAGCTGTTCCCATCCCCCGCGGTCTCCGGGATTCTGCGGTGGCTGGCCATCGCCTGGTCTCGGGATGATGTGGGGCTTGCTCCCGCCCGCCTCTGGGGTCTGGCCCTGGGTGTCTTGCCGGGGGCCAGAATCGGTGGTCAGAGCGACCACACCGACACCTATGACCAGCACCAGGCCAAGGGCCAGCGCGCTCAGAACCAGGGTCTTACGACTGAAGTCCCCCGAGGCGGCGGCTGACCGGGTTCGGGGTGTCTGTGGCGTGTGGGGTGGAGCGCTGGTTGCCATCAGCACCATGCTCCCGCGCTGACGGTGGATATCCAAGCCGGGGCCGGAGGCTGAAGCGGCCAAGATGGGCCATGGACAGGTTGCCGGAGGGGATCGAAGCGGGCGAGATCAGGCTTCGCCGGTGGGCGCCTGGCGATGGGGCTGCGCTTCACGGGGCCATTGTGGCCAGCGTCGAACACCTCCGACCTTGGATGGCGTGGATCCGGTTCGAACCGCAGACCGTGGCCGAGCGCGAGGCCCTCATCGTGGGGTGGGAACGGAGCTGGCTCGAGGGGGGAGACGTGCTCTTGGGGATCTGGCGGGGCGAGCAGGTTGTCGGTAGCTCTGGTCTGCACCGCCGGATCGGTGAAGGGGGGCTGGAGATTGGCTACTGGGTTCATGTCGATCACGCTGGCCAAGGGATTGCGACGGCCACGGCGCGGGCGGCGACCGAGTTGGCCTTCACGGTGCCAGGAATTGACCGCGTCGAAATTCATCACGACGTGACCAACGTGGCCAGTGCCCGGGTTCCTGAGAAGCTTGGCTACACGCTGATTGGCCAGGTGCCCACTAGCCGGGCGGACGTCGCCCCGGCGGAGACTGGTATCGATTGCGTCTGGCGCGTCACCCGGGAGCGATGAGGCCTTCGGAGATGAATCCAAGAAAAAGAGAAGCCTGAGGAGATCTTGACCGGTGGGTCAAGTGGTGTGACGATGGCGACTTCCACCCTGCCGCCGCCGGAGGCCCGCCATGTCGACCGATCCCGCCCAGCTCGTGAAGGAACGGCTCACCCAGCTGCTCGATACCCACGACCCCACGGCCACCGACTCGATCGCGTTCCGCGGGTACCAGTACGACGCAGGCTTGGCGTGGGTGCATTTCCCTGACGGTTGGGGTGGGCTGGGGTTGGCGCCCAACCATCAGAAGGACATCGATTCGGTTCTCCGCGATGCTGGCTCCCGGAGTGCGGAAGCTGTGCACTTCTTTGGCCTCACCATGGCCGGCCCCACGGTGGTAACCCACGGTGACGAGGCCATCAAGACCCGTTTGCTGCGCCGCATGTTCACCGGAGAGGATTCCTGGTGTCAGCTCTTCAGCGAGCCGGGTGCCGGTTCTGACTTGGCTGGTTTGGCCTGCAAGGCCGTGCGCGACGGCGACGAGTGGATCATCACCGGGCAAAAGGTGTGGAACACGCTGGCCCATTTGGCCGGGCGGGGCATGCTCGTGGCCCGCACCGATCCAGATGCCCCCAAGCACAAAGGGCTCACCTACTTTGCCCTCGACATGCACGCCCCCGGCGTTGAGGTTCGGCCGCTGCGCCAAATCACCGGCGAGGCCGAGTTCAACGAGGTGTACATGACCGAGGTGCGCGTCCCGGACGCAGACCGCATCGGCGATGTGGGCGAAGGGTGGCGGGTGGCCATGACCACCTTGTCCAACGAGCGCACGACGATCGGCGGCGGTACCGGCGCGCCGGCGCGGGGGTCTGGCTCCATTGCGGAGGCCGTGCGCATCTGGCAGGACGAGCCCTTCGTCGACAAGAGCGGTCCGGCTCGTGACCGGCTCATGCAGCTGTGGGTACGGTCCGAGGTGCTGCGCCTCACCAACATCCGCGGCTCTCAGAATCGCAAGGCGGGCAACCCCGGTCCGGAGGGATCCATCGCCAAGTTGATGTTTGCGGAGATCAACAAGGACATCTACGAGTTGTGCGTGGATCTGCTTGGCCCGGCTGCCCTGGTCAACTACGACTACTCAATGATTCGGCCGGACAACCTCGGCCTAGTAGGTGCGCCGGGGACAAGCCGGAAGATGTTCCTGCGGGCCCGGGCCAACTCAATCGAGGGCGGCACCTCGGAGATCCAGCGCAACATTTTGGGCGAGCGGATTCTCGGCCTGCCAGGAGAGCCTCGCAACGACAAGGCCATCCCCTGGAAAGACGTGCCTCGTAGCTAGCTGGCTTGAATTCGACGTTCGGCTGAATTGGAGACTGGGTGATGAGCGAACCCGCATACGGGATCTACGATCGAGTGCTCGACTGGTGTTCTGACCGCCGCATGCTCTTTGCCAAGAGCTTCGTGGTCTTGGCGGTTGCGGCGATCGTAGGGAGCTTGATCTTCACTATTTTGGCCCAGCTCTAGAATCGAAAGGCTCGTTACCGAGCGGGGCGCCTGCGGCCGCCGGCTCGGTGGAGGATGGCTTTGGTCGGGGTGATTTCAAGGTGGTTGCCGTCCTCGGTGAGCACGCCAATGCCGTCGACTAAGAGGCTGTGGCCTGGGTGCTCTGTCGTGTAGGGCCAAAGCAGCGTGACCTCGGCATGCGTTTCTATGTTGACGGAGGTGCGGCGCCCGGCCTCGACAACGAGCATTGCGGTCGGCGAGGCCGGGGAAATCGCGACGCTGACCGAGACGATGTGGGGTCGGGTGTCGCGGACGGTGATGAGGAAGGCGGCGGGTCCGCGCGTCGCGATGGTGTCCGGTAGGTCGGCCAGTTCGACGGCGATACTCACCGGCCCATGCTCGCGCGCACCCCTAGCCGCGGATGGCTCGGACGTTGCCGCCCAGGCCAGTTTGGCCGAGCCCCACTCGCTCGGCCGCTGAACGGCCGTGAGCCGCGCCGGCAAACGAGGAATGGGAGAGGCGAGCGTTGCGGACCCGGGGGAAGGCTTGGCGGAACGCGTCGGTCACCGCTGCTGATCGGTCGGCCAGAACCAGGCTGACGCCGGGGCCGGATTGGGCTTCGGCTTGGGCCTGCGCGCTGGAGGCCGCGGCGCGAAGCCGCTCACCGATTCGATACGTGAAGGCCAGCAGGAACGCGTGCCGGAAACGCCGCGGGGTTTCTTGGGGGGGCAAGGAGGCGTCGAGCATGGTGCGCACGGCATGCAAGGACAGAGCCGCGAAGAGCGAGCGAACACTGGCGAGGTCCGCCGCGTGGCCCACAATCACGCAGCTCTGGTTGCCATTTCCCCTGGCGGTCATGACGCACCGGCAGTTGTTGGCCTGGGCGATGGTGCCGAGCAAGGCCGCCTTGGCGGTGGCATATGGCGCGTGGACCTCCAGCTGCTCTGACTCGATGGCGTCTCCAGGCTGATGGCCAGCAGCAGCAAGCATGGCTTCGTCTATTGCGTGGCGGGCCATGAGCTCCTGGGCCTTGGTGAGCAGGGCCTCTCGCTCGTCTGGAAACTCGGTGGACTCCGCCTTGGCCAGCAGCCCTTGGACGCGATTGAGCCAGGCCTGGCGGCCAGTGCCACCAGGAGTGGGCGGGAACGGGGAGGTGGGGGGAGTTGTGGTCATGGCGACAGCTTGGTGAGGGGGTCTGACAATGTGCTGGTTCGGACCACGCGAGACTTGCGGTCATGAGGCTTCTGCCATGAAGAGCGTGCTGGTCATCGGCATTGGCGCGGGCGACCCGGACTACATGACGGTGCAGGCTATTCGGGCGCTCAACGAAGCTGACGCCTTCTTCGTGCTGGACAAGGGAAGCGACAAGGAAGATCTGGCTGCCTTACGGCGGCAAATCTGCGATCGGTTCGTGGAGGGTGGCCAGTACCGCATGGTCCATGCCACCGATCCGGAACGAGTGCTGCGTGATGGGTCCTACGACGCCGATGTGAAGGCCTGGCATGAGCAGCGTCTCGATATCTATGAGGGCTTGATCCGAGATGAGTTGGCTGATGGCGAGGCCGGGGCGTTTCTGGTGTGGGGTGATCCCGCGCTCTACGACAGCACGTTGCGCATCTTGGACCAACTGGCTGAGCGGATGGCCGAGCGCGGTACCCCATCCTTTGGCGTCCAAGTGATTCCGGGGATCAGCAGCGTCCAGGTGTTGGCGGCTCGCTTTGGCATCGCACTGCACGGCATTGGTGCGCCGGTTCGGATCACCACAGGCCGCTTGCTGGCCACGGGTTGGCCTGAGGATGCCAACGATGTTGTGGTCATGTTGGACGGCACCTGTTCGTTCACCGAGGTGGACCCGGCGGGCATCGATATCTACTGGGGGGCCTACCTCGGTACGCCTGATGAGATCTTGATTTCTGGCGACCTGGCGGGATGCACCGCAGAGATTCAGCAGGTGCGTGCTGCGGCCCGGGAACGAAAGGGCTGGATGTTCGACACGTACCTGCTTCGCCGTCGAGCGGGGGCCTGATACCCGTGCGGGTGTTGGTGTTGGCCGGGACTACGGAGGCGACGGAGTTGGCGGCGGAACTGGCGGCGATCGGGGTCGACGTGATGGCGTCGTTTGCTGGTCGGACGCGGGTGCAGGCCGCGTTTCCGTGCCCGGTCCGGGTCGGCGGGTTCGGTGGTGTCGATGGTTTGGTGGGCGTGCTTCTCGGCGATGGCTATGACCTTTTGGTCGACGCCACCCACCCGTTTGCGGCAGTCATGCCTCATCACGCTGCTGCGGCGGCGGCCGTTGCGGGCATCGCTTGCTTGAGGCTTCTTCGCCCGCCGTGGGAACCAGCGGCGGGCGAAGATTGGGTGGAGGTGAGCGACCGAGCGGGAGCAGTCGAGGCGCTGGCCATGCTGGGTTCACAGCGGGTGCTGTTGGCCACTGGTCGACTGGATCTGGCTGCCTTCGCTTCGGTTGACGGCATCCATTTCGTGACCCGTTCCATCGAACGGCCGGACCCCATGCCCCTGGCGGAGGCGACGGTGGTGCTGGCTCGCGGCCCCTTTGAGGTGGCTGGCGAGTTGGCGCTGCTGAGCGAGCACCGGATCGACACGGTCGTCACCAAGAACAGCGGGGGCCTGGCCACCGTGGCCAAGTTGGAAGCGGCTCGCCACGCCGGGTGTCGGGTAGTGATGATTGGCCGCCCCCCACAACCCGCTGGCCCCCACGTGGCCACCGTGGCCCAGGCGGTGGCGT